>NZ_BAAGIQ010000540.1:0-200 GCF_054658175.1 Alkalibacterium sp. s-m-28 | reverse complement strand
GTTTATTACCTTGTAACGCTTCTTCATACGCTGCTTTAACCGTACGATAGTCACATCCGTATTGTTCCGCTAACGCAGTATAATTGGGCTTTATGCCATCAATCATATGTTTTTTCACTCCTTCTCTGATATCTCTTCTCATTCCTATTCCACTCCAATTCTATAGGGGATAAGAAGAGTATATAAAAAATGTAGGAAAA
>NZ_BAAGIQ010000539.1:0-201 GCF_054658175.1 Alkalibacterium sp. s-m-28 | reverse complement strand
ACGCAAATGCTTGCACTGACGAACAGAAACTTCATACAAAGGCTGAATCAGGACGGATGAGCTTGCGAAACAAAGTGAAGTCCGATACTGCCCGAATCCTGTACAGTAAATGGAGCAGTGACATGAGTAGAAGGTTGTCGTTCTTACCCGGGGAGGTCTCGTCAGCGCTTAGTAGTAACAACGAATGGCGAGAAGTCAGCC
>NZ_BAAGIQ010000538.1:0-202 GCF_054658175.1 Alkalibacterium sp. s-m-28 | reverse complement strand
GCTTCCCTCCATTTGCCTTTGGAATTTCCACTCGCCTAACCGGTTGAGGCATATATGTGCCTTCCTTTAGTTTTCGAATGATATGTGAACCAAATTCTGCCATGTGTGCATCTAGTTCATCGACAGTCATGCCGTCTACACCTGGCTTGCCTTTGTTCTTTTTAACTTTCTTGATGGCAAGCTTTATATTCTTTCTATCGAC
>NZ_BAAGIQ010000537.1:0-203 GCF_054658175.1 Alkalibacterium sp. s-m-28 | reverse complement strand
CTAGTCAGGTTTGTTCGAGTTGCGGACACCGAGACGGCAAGAAGCCGCTCAATATCCGGGAGTGGGACTGCCCGACATGCGGGGAATACCTTGACAGAGATATCAATGCCAGCAAAAACCTCTTGGCATTGGCCAAGTAAAAGAAAATCAATGAGGCAGGGACTGCCTTTTGAGCCTACCCCTATCCGATTCCTCTGTCTGTA
>NZ_BAAGIQ010000536.1:0-204 GCF_054658175.1 Alkalibacterium sp. s-m-28 | reverse complement strand
GTATTTCTACGCGTTCTTTGTCAGACATATACTCACCTCCGACTTGATTGTACGGTATTTTTACAGTATAATCAAGTAACAAAGCGTAAGAGGAGGTGAAGAATATGTTAAAAGCTTATAAGTATCGGCTCTACCCAAATGAAGAACAAAAAAACTATTTTGCGAACTGTTTTGGTTGTGCCCGCTTCATTTATAACCAAATGC
>NZ_BAAGIQ010000535.1:0-206 GCF_054658175.1 Alkalibacterium sp. s-m-28 | reverse complement strand
CGTTGGCAAAATCTTTTCTCAGCTCCAAAAAGAAAGCCAATCGCTTAAGTGAAGCAGATGAGCGAGTAGACAAACGGACCGTTGGATATAAACGCCGTCAAGAAGCTCAAAAGAAAGCAACAGAAACAATGTTTGATTTACTAAATGCTCTACCTTTAAACCGTTTAAAGGCAAACACGATTCTCTTTGATAGCTGGTTTGGTCAC
>NZ_BAAGIQ010000534.1:0-206 GCF_054658175.1 Alkalibacterium sp. s-m-28 | reverse complement strand
GCACGGCAACGTCCTGCTTTCACAAAGGGAAACCCTTCACTATCCTCGGCGCTGGGAAGCTTAACGGCTGTGTTCGGAATGGGAACAGGTGGATCCTTCCCGCCATCGTCACCGCACAGTGACTCTTCTATTAAACTGGAGAACGTTGTTCTCTCAAAACTAGACAGCTGATCAACACGAAACAACACCACTTACCCTTAACACAC
>NZ_BAAGIQ010000533.1:0-210 GCF_054658175.1 Alkalibacterium sp. s-m-28 | reverse complement strand
TGTTTCGCTTAGTAACGATTGAACGTAAGCATCAATCGAATCTACGTATCCTGACGAACCGAATGGATCTTTCAGCAGAGGACATCGGAAAGATGTATCAATCAAGATGGCAGATCGAGTTGTTTTTCAAGCACATCAAACAACATTTGACCATTAAAACGTACTATTCACAGTCTGAACAAGGCGTGGAGAATCAAGTGATTCTTGCGA
>NZ_BAAGIQ010000532.1:0-212 GCF_054658175.1 Alkalibacterium sp. s-m-28 | reverse complement strand
AAGATTGCCAATCAGCGCAAAGATTTCTTGCACAAACTATCCAAAAAGATTACAGACGAAAACCAAGTCATTGTAATCGAAACGTTGTCCAGTAAGAACCTGATGAAAAATCATAAACTGGCAAAAAGCATTGGTGATGCAGGATGGTATGAATTCGTCCGCCAATTAGAATATAAATCCAAGCAAAAAGGACGGACACTTATCAAAGCAGA
>NZ_BAAGIQ010000531.1:0-213 GCF_054658175.1 Alkalibacterium sp. s-m-28 | reverse complement strand
TCAGCTTCTTTTCGGACTTGTACAGCGGTTTTGGATTTTTGTGCTTCTCAGTTTCCCCTAAATCATTGGTGGTGATCGCAAAATCAGAAATACCCAAATCAATCCCGATCTTCCGTTCAACTAATTGGGGCGTTTCGTCCGCTGATTCCACAAGAATGGATATAAAATATTTTCCCGATTTATTCATTGATATCGTACATGATTTAATCTTGC
>NZ_BAAGIQ010000530.1:0-215 GCF_054658175.1 Alkalibacterium sp. s-m-28 | reverse complement strand
CTCCACTTTCTTCACGAATGATTTGATGAAGCCTGTGCCGAAATAATTAATCCAGCCTCTTGTTCTGCTGTTTATTTCTTTGACAATCTCATCAAACTTCCCTGCTCGTTTACGTTTAGTCAAGCGTTTCAAGGTACGCATGAATTTCGCTTTGGCTTCTTTCGAAGGTCTGTAACGACAGACCCCATTCACTGTGGTTATCAGACAACCCAAGA
>NZ_BAAGIQ010000529.1:0-216 GCF_054658175.1 Alkalibacterium sp. s-m-28 | reverse complement strand
ATCCTTCTTTCATATGACAGACCTTTAAGTGCAGTTTGATTCCCGACTTAGTCGGGCGAAACGTGCCCCAGGGATACCGTGTTTTATTGAGTGAAAAAGTGGACGAATCAATTAGAAACACTCTTTCGTTTGATTGCACCACTGTTTTTTCATGAACCAGTGAAAGTAATTGCGTGAAAATCTCCATCAATACAGAGGGTTCCATCTTTCGCAGGG
>NZ_BAAGIQ010000528.1:0-216 GCF_054658175.1 Alkalibacterium sp. s-m-28 | reverse complement strand
TGGACGGTGTGCGGTTTAGTTTTACCCACTACAGCACACGTGTGGATAAACAGGGATATACGCGTCAGTTTAAAGTGTACACAGCAGACAAGGAACAAATGGATGACAGGCTGAATAAACTAGCCAAAACCCCGAAGGGGAACCAAAGACAAACATCGGTGAATTACAATTGGGAATACTTTAAACATCAAGCGAAAGCACACCTGGAGAGCGATT
>NZ_BAAGIQ010000527.1:0-217 GCF_054658175.1 Alkalibacterium sp. s-m-28 | reverse complement strand
GGGATAATTGAGAATAGCTAATGGACTCAATATCAATCACTTTTTTTAAGTTTGGGTTGACCAACTGTTGATCCAAATGCCGTAGGCTATCGGTTTCATCATTAATCGCATAGAGAAAGAGTTTCAGTACTTTCTTAAACGTTAATTTTTTTGAATAGCGATCAAACTGACCGATAGCCTGTCGAGACGATTCACTTAATGTTTCTAAAGAAATGTA
>NZ_BAAGIQ010000526.1:0-218 GCF_054658175.1 Alkalibacterium sp. s-m-28 | reverse complement strand
TCAATCAAGATGGCAGATCGAGTTGTTTTTCAAGCACATCAAACAACATTTGACCATTAAAACGTACTATTCACAGTCTGAACAAGGCGTGGAGAATCAAGTGATTCTTGCGATGATTGTCTACTTATTGACGTTACTGATGAAACTAGAATTAAGGTTGAAATCAACCCTCTTCACTATTTTGAGCCAAATCAGAGCGTTACAGTATGAACCATTTG
>NZ_BAAGIQ010000525.1:0-219 GCF_054658175.1 Alkalibacterium sp. s-m-28 | reverse complement strand
TATTTTACCTTTGCTGGAGACATTTGACAAGAAAAAAAGCAATGTGATCCAGCAGTGTATTCACGTCTGCTGGATCACATTGCCTTTTTTCGCCTCTTTTTTATCGGTATAGAATGCTTTTCTACATTTAAGCCGAGTTCTGGTTTCATCAGTAAAGTCAATTCGTACACAATCATGGTTAGAATGACTTAGTTTTCAGCTCCATCTTTAGATTTTCGA
>NZ_BAAGIQ010000524.1:0-220 GCF_054658175.1 Alkalibacterium sp. s-m-28 | reverse complement strand
AGTGAAAAAGTGGACGAATCAATTAGAAACACTCTTTCGTTTGATTGCACCACTGTTTTTTCATGAACCAGTGAAAGTAATTGCGTGAAAATCTCCATCAATACAGAGGGTTCCATCTTTCGCAGGGCACGGGATAATTGAGAATAGCTAATGGACTCAATATCAATCACTTTTTTTAAGTTTGGGTTGACCAACTGTTGATCCAAATGCCGTAGGCTAT
>NZ_BAAGIQ010000523.1:0-221 GCF_054658175.1 Alkalibacterium sp. s-m-28 | reverse complement strand
GACTAATACTGTAGAAGTGATTTTACATATCTCGAAAAACTTCAAAAAAACGAAGTTTTTTAAACATGCCTTCTTATACTTCTCGTTGCTTTACTGGATCTGTTATAAAGCTGTTTAATCCAGACAAGGATTGGATTATATTACCTTCATCGACAGAAATCATCATACGAGCAACGAGAAATTTGGGAAACATAATTTTTCATAGATTATTGGGAGTTACC
>NZ_BAAGIQ010000522.1:0-223 GCF_054658175.1 Alkalibacterium sp. s-m-28 | reverse complement strand
ATTGTTCAGTCCTTCCTAACTTTCGTTAGTACTATGACGTCTGCTGACTTCTCTTCCTCCAGTTTTCCATCACTGAAAAAGTTTGATATAAAGAAAGAGACCTCCCCGGGTAAGAACGACAACCTTCTGCTCATGTCACTGCTCCATTTACTGTACAGGATTCGGGCAGTATCGGACTTCACTTTGTTTCGCAAGCTCATCCGTCCTGATTCAGCCTTTGTAT
>NZ_BAAGIQ010000521.1:0-227 GCF_054658175.1 Alkalibacterium sp. s-m-28 | reverse complement strand
TCCTTTATAATGGGGTTGGATGACTTATCCAAGACCAAAACAAAGGACTTACAGCATGGATAAGTATAAAACAAAAATGACCATAAATAAATGGTTTTCCTACATTTCTTTAGAAACATTAAGTGAATCGTCTCGACAGGCTATCGGTCAGTTTGATCGCTATTCAAAAAAATTAACGTTTAAGAAAGTACTGAAACTCTTTCTCTATGCGATTAATGATGAAACCG
>NZ_BAAGIQ010000520.1:0-227 GCF_054658175.1 Alkalibacterium sp. s-m-28 | reverse complement strand
GAACAATTCGAACTGTCCCATGCATCTGAACACGACCATGATCACTTGAACGTCTTTATCAATGAGAAACGGGCGACCTATGTTTTTGATCGCGGGTATCTGGATTTCGCTCAGTTTGATCAAATGACCTGGGAGGGCTACTTTTTCGTTTCCCGCATTAAAAAGAATACAGCCGTTCATGTTCAAGCGCACCTGGAAGTGTCTCATGAATCAGGGATTATCAGTGA
>NZ_BAAGIQ010000519.1:0-229 GCF_054658175.1 Alkalibacterium sp. s-m-28 | reverse complement strand
GGTCAAATTGACCGATTTAACCATGAAGCTCAACTGGCAAAATACGCTGGTCTTTATTGGCCAAAACATCAATCTGGTAACTATCAAAAAGAAAAGACACCGATGTCTAAGTCAGGAAACCGTTATTTACGTTATTACTTAGTTCAAGCTGCCAACTCTGTAAGACGATATATTCCTGAGTATGAAGCCTATTACCAGAAAAAATATAAAGAAGTACCGAAAACACAAC
>NZ_BAAGIQ010000518.1:0-230 GCF_054658175.1 Alkalibacterium sp. s-m-28 | reverse complement strand
TTGATGTTTAAAGTATTCCCAATTGTAATTCACCGATGTTTGTCTTTGGTTCCCCTTCGGGGTTTTGGCTAGTTTATTCAGCCTGTCATCCATTTGTTCCTTGTCTGCTGTGTACACTTTAAACTGACGCGTATATCCCTGTTTATCCACACGTGTGCTGTAGTGGGTAAAACTAAACCGCACACCGTCCAGGTCGGTATAAGCATCTTCTATTTCGTCATATGACCAAT
>NZ_BAAGIQ010000517.1:0-230 GCF_054658175.1 Alkalibacterium sp. s-m-28 | reverse complement strand
ATTCAATGAATGTCGCTAATCGGTAGAAGGACCAAGTGTGCAAATTCTTTTCGTTTTTACGGCTTGTTCTTGCCGTCTGCCGGATATTCGCCAGTTTTTCCAAGCGAATGACAGAAATGTGGTTATCTTTTGCAAAATCAATGATTTGACGACTAACCTTGTGGTCTTGGTCTTTCATCCATCGTTGTTCTTTGTCTTTTGAGTGGCGGATGGCATTCAGCTTCTTTCGT
>NZ_BAAGIQ010000516.1:0-230 GCF_054658175.1 Alkalibacterium sp. s-m-28 | reverse complement strand
ATTGAAGGTCTAACATTTTTTATATAATCAAGTAAGGCTAGTTCAATTTCATAAATAAGAGGCAGATTTAACGGTGTTTGAGTTTTTTGTTGTGAAAGTGACAGTATTTTATCTTGCCAGTTTATTGAGGATAGTTGTAAATCTCTTATGTCACTAACCCTAAGACCGTATACACTAGCGAACATCATCATTAAATAAATGGTCTTTCCCCATTTAGTATCACGATCTAC
>NZ_BAAGIQ010000515.1:0-230 GCF_054658175.1 Alkalibacterium sp. s-m-28 | reverse complement strand
ATTAACAGATTAGAACGTTTAGGTCTAGATATAGATAGTGCTAAACGTATTGGTTTTTCACGCAAGAAATATTGGCGATTATCCAAAACGCCCGAGGTTCATCGGGCACTTACAACGAAAAGACTCTACCAGTGGGGTTTAGTTTCACTAAACCAACTGGCAGAGTCTGCTTACTTAAGATATTGAACCGCCGTATACGGAACCGTACGTACGGTGGTGTGAGAGGACGG
>NZ_BAAGIQ010000514.1:0-232 GCF_054658175.1 Alkalibacterium sp. s-m-28 | reverse complement strand
ATGCGTTTAGGTCTAGATATGGACAGTGCTAAACGCATAGGCTACTCCAGAAAGAAGTACTGGAGATTATCAAAAACACCTGAGGTTCATTGGGTGCTTACAACGAAAAGACTCTACCGTTGGAACGTAGTTCCACTACGAGACCTGGCAGAGTCTGCTTACTTAAGATATTGAACCGCCGTATACGGAACCGTACGTACGGTGGTGTGAGAGGACGGTAAATAAATTAATT
>NZ_BAAGIQ010000513.1:0-233 GCF_054658175.1 Alkalibacterium sp. s-m-28 | reverse complement strand
AAATCCAAGCAAAAAGGACGGACACTTATCAAAGCAGACCGGTTCTATCCGTCTAGTCAGGTTTGTTCGAGTTGCGGACACCGAGACGGCAAGAAGCCGCTCAATATCCGGGAGTGGGACTGCCCGACATGCGGGGAATACCTTGACAGAGATATCAATGCCAGCAAAAACCTCTTGGCATTGGCCAAGTAAAAGAAAATCAATGAGGCAGGGACTGCCTTTTGAGCCTACCC
>NZ_BAAGIQ010000512.1:0-233 GCF_054658175.1 Alkalibacterium sp. s-m-28 | reverse complement strand
CCAGCATCGTACTTTTCAAGGCAAGATTAAATCATGTACGATATCAATGAATAAATCGGGAAAATATTTTATATCCATTCTTGTGGAATCAGCGGACGAAACGCCTCAATTAGTTGAACGGAAGATCGGGATTGATTTGGGTATTTCTGATTTTGCGATCACCACCAATGATTTAGGGGAAACTGAGAAGCACAAAAATCCAAAACCGCTGTACAAGTCCGAAAAGAAGCTGA
>NZ_BAAGIQ010000511.1:0-235 GCF_054658175.1 Alkalibacterium sp. s-m-28 | reverse complement strand
TTCACTTAACCAGGTGCGAACGATTCTTTGAAACACTCAAATGGTTCATACTGTAACGCTCTGATTTGTCTCAAAATAGTGAAGAGGGTTGATTTCAACCTTAATTCTAGTTTCATCAGTAACGTCAGTAAGTAGACAATCATCGCAAGAATCACTTGATTCTCCACGCCTTGTTCAGACTGTGAATAGTACGTTTTAATGGTCAAATGTTGTTTGATGTGCTTGAAAAACAACT
>NZ_BAAGIQ010000510.1:0-235 GCF_054658175.1 Alkalibacterium sp. s-m-28 | reverse complement strand
AGTATATTAGGAATCAGCTTCGAGAAGACTATATGAGCGATCAACTGACATTATTCGAAGAATATGATCCGTTCACCGGACATAAGAACAAGAAAAAATAAACGATTCTTTTAGAATCAGTGAGTAAGTGTGGTGCATAAGGGAAACCCACTCAGTGGGCCTTTCAGGCCGAGGCCGGTAAGAGAGGCTTTCAGCCGCAGAGCAAACCACCAGTTCACACTGGTGGTTTTGATTT
>NZ_BAAGIQ010000509.1:0-238 GCF_054658175.1 Alkalibacterium sp. s-m-28 | reverse complement strand
TTTTAACAACAAAGGTTTTAGAAATAGGTGTAAAACAGCAACAGGTTCAAATCACCCTGTCTTTAATTGAATCGGCAACGGCCGAAATCTTATTTTGATCGGTATAAGGAGCGTGTCTAATGGAAGAACAGGAAATATGGCAAGAGATCGAAACCTGTTATTTTGAACAAACGTATTCTCCCACATTGAAACTTTATATCCAACAACTCGTTCAGGCGTATAAAATTTCCAGCGAGGA
>NZ_BAAGIQ010000508.1:0-239 GCF_054658175.1 Alkalibacterium sp. s-m-28 | reverse complement strand
ATCTCGACCATCAACTCCCTTGTAGTGGAAATGGTGGAAGAAAGAAAACCTACCCGTAAAACAAGCAAAGATATTGAGGCCTATTTGCCCAGTGCTGTAAAAGCACAAGCTACCTTGGATGCAAAAAGTGTGTTTAAGAAAGGGAAGAAAAAGA
Source organism: Alkalibacterium sp. s-m-28 (assembly GCF_054658175.1). NCBI lineage: Bacteria > Bacillati > Bacillota > Bacilli > Lactobacillales > Carnobacteriaceae > Alkalibacterium > Alkalibacterium sp. s-m-28. The sequence continues at coordinate 85 of NZ_BAAGIQ010000508.1, read as the reverse complement.
AGTTTGAAACAGTGCCTCTGCTTAAAAAGCCTCATTGTGTTTGGAACAACCAAAACTACTCTTTCGACTTCCGCTACATTTCAAT
>NZ_BAAGIQ010000507.1:0-244 GCF_054658175.1 Alkalibacterium sp. s-m-28 | reverse complement strand
AGTCCAATGGGACAACTGAAGAAAATGTTTGGGTAATGAAACACACAGAATGAGCCATTTTAATATTAAAATTGAAGAGTTACCATCTCTAGAAAAAAAGTTTCCGCCAAAGTCTTGACACATACAAGCGATAGCTTGAAGTGGTTAATGTCATTCTCATTTGGTATACTTTATATATAGACGATAACCAAGTCTATATAGGCGACAACCAAGCCTACTGAGTATTCCTTGGCGTTAGCCAAGT
>NZ_BAAGIQ010000506.1:0-247 GCF_054658175.1 Alkalibacterium sp. s-m-28 | reverse complement strand
ACTTGGCTAACGCCAAGGAATACTCAGTAGGCTTGGTTGTCGCCTATATAGACTTGGTTATCGTCTATATATAAAGTATACCAAATGAGAATGACATTAACCACTTCAAGCTATCGCTTGTATGTGTAAAGTTATTCTCGGAAATTTATTCTAGAAATCTGAAACGCAGTTTATTGTTTTTGTCTTTCTCAAGCCTATTTTGCTCTTCGAGCTTTTAAAAGGCTTGAGAAAGTCAGTTCTAATTAAA
>NZ_BAAGIQ010000505.1:0-247 GCF_054658175.1 Alkalibacterium sp. s-m-28 | reverse complement strand
GACGAAGCCGGACGGCTTTTGAATGAATGGTTCGAATCGTTAGGTGTCACACCTGGTATTGTCTCCGCTCTTCATACCTTTGGATCTAAACTAGAATTTAACCCTCATATCCATATGCTTGTGACAAAGGATGGGAAATGGAAGCAATATGACTATATTCCTTACGTCAAACTAAGAAAACAGTGGCAGACGGTCGTCTTAAAATTGATCCGAAAGGTGCTTTCGGAGCGAGCCAAAAAGCAAGTCC
>NZ_BAAGIQ010000504.1:0-247 GCF_054658175.1 Alkalibacterium sp. s-m-28 | reverse complement strand
TTTATATTCAATGAAGTCAGTCAGTTGAGCGAATGTCCAGTTATGCAGAATCGCTGTGTGTTTTCCTCTTTGTCTTGAGGTCCGGCGAATGCCGGAAAGATTCTCCAGATGGATGGTGCCACAGTTCGTGTCTCTCGCAAACCGTACTATGTGTCTGGCAATCTTATGATTAATATCCTGCATGATTCTCGCTTCTTTATCATTGAGTGTCCGAATAGCGTTCAGTTTCTTTTTCTTCCCTAACTCC
>NZ_BAAGIQ010000503.1:0-247 GCF_054658175.1 Alkalibacterium sp. s-m-28 | reverse complement strand
ATCAAAAACCAAAAACGGATTATCTGAGATCTAAGGCTAGGGTAATCTTAGTTTTTAAAGATGTTATACAAGGCATCTCCCCACAGAAAAAATATTTTTCAGACCATCTATATTCAGTTCATAATAATTATATAACTCCATTATCAGACTATGAAAATTGGCTACAAACCATTGGGAACAATCCAACTAGTATTAGCACACGTCGACAAAGAATCAGGGTATTTATCAAGTTTCTAGAGCAAAATGA
>NZ_BAAGIQ010000502.1:0-247 GCF_054658175.1 Alkalibacterium sp. s-m-28 | reverse complement strand
TTGGGGTTTTTGTGTTTCTCTATCTCGCCTAAATCGTTGGTAGTGATAGCGAAATCGGAAATGCCTAAATCAATCCCGATTTTTCTTTTGGTAATTTCCACTGCTTCGTCTTCTGATTTTACCAGAATAGAGACGAAATACTTTCCCGACTTGTTCATAGAAATGGTGCACGACTTGATGACTCCTTCAAACTTTCTGTGTTGGTTCAGCTTCACGAATCCAGTTTTTGGAAGTTTGATTTTCCCGT
>NZ_BAAGIQ010000501.1:0-247 GCF_054658175.1 Alkalibacterium sp. s-m-28 | reverse complement strand
CAGTGTAAACACTAATTTCTTCAGGTGCTTTTGAAGAAAGGATAGCCTGGTTTCCAGATTTTGAGGTGAAGACTAGAGTAAACAAGAACTGAAAGAGTACCACAGGACTAACACCGCGAGTTTTTTTACATTCGCTCGGTTCAAGAGTGTTCCAATTTTGAATTCTTTAAAAAAGTGGGAAACGGTCGATTCAACCTCGTGATTTTCTGATTTTTCTGGTAAAATATTAGTCATAAGACATCTCTCC
>NZ_BAAGIQ010000500.1:0-247 GCF_054658175.1 Alkalibacterium sp. s-m-28 | reverse complement strand
CTATTTCGTCTTTCATGTGTCCAAAGAAGGATTCTTGGGGAGCGTTATCCCAACAGTTTCCTCTTCGTGACATAGATTGACGCAGTTCTTTATCCGCGAGTAATTTTTGAAATTTTATACTTGTATAGTGAATGCCCTGGTCGGAATGGATCAGGGTTTTCTGTTGTTTTGAAATGTCATGGTTGATCAAAAGGTCTTCAATCATCTCTAAAACAAAATCAATACTTAAGGATTCACTTAATTGATA
>NZ_BAAGIQ010000499.1:0-248 GCF_054658175.1 Alkalibacterium sp. s-m-28 | reverse complement strand
TTTGTTTTCCTATTCACAGACCAAGCAATTAATTGAAACAGCCATACAGCAGGAAGAGAGAGTTCCGTCGTCTTTTGAATCCAATGGATTTATGGAAGATCAGGATGTCTCATTTTAATGGAAAACAATCGAGTAGGGGGTAAATAATTAATTTATTTACCGTCCTCTCACACCACCGTACGTACGGTTCCGTATACGGCGGTTCAATATCTTAAGTAAGCAGACTCTGCCAGTTGGTTTAGTGAAAC
>NZ_BAAGIQ010000498.1:0-248 GCF_054658175.1 Alkalibacterium sp. s-m-28 | reverse complement strand
AGTCAAGTAATAAGCATAAAAATGTGAAAAAATTTAAAAAAAGAAAATAAGTGGAGGGAAAACTCAAAAGAGAAAACCCTAAATCCACTTATATAGAGCATCTATAGTTTCCTAGGTGTCTCATAAAGAGTGAACTAGGAAACTCCAAGGAATAATTGGGGGAATAGCTCTTAAATGAGCATACAATTGATTGGTTTTTACAGCACTATTGGATTTATCTCGTCAAACAGGTTTTGGTTTGATGGTCT
>NZ_BAAGIQ010000497.1:0-248 GCF_054658175.1 Alkalibacterium sp. s-m-28 | reverse complement strand
ATCAAAAGCCACTAAGGGATGATAACCCGTTGTTCCGTAGTGAGTATTGAAATCAGTCTGTTCTTGTTTTCCGAAGGTGTCTGAGTGAGTAGAATCCACGTCAATGATCATATGCTGTGTATTTTTTGGCCGATATAGATAGTGGTCAATGCCTTGGCAATTGATTGAAGTTGAACGATATTCTCCTCCGACAGTTGATGAATAAAACGAGAAACCATCGACTGTGAACCTAAGGTCGTTTTATTTAG
>NZ_BAAGIQ010000496.1:0-249 GCF_054658175.1 Alkalibacterium sp. s-m-28 | reverse complement strand
CAAACCAACGGTTAGCTGAGAGAAAGAACAGAAAAGAAATAGCCGTGTAATTTTTAAAAAATAGTCATTTTGAAATTAGACGAGTGTTTCCTTTTTTAAAAAGTTAGTTATGAAATTGGTTCAATTAGAAAACCTGTATTCGTTAATTCCTCATTTTTAGCAATTATGTTTAAAAATAGCCATGCAAATGAAACGCCCATATGCGCGTTTTAAAAAATTATTCAGTTTATTCATTCACAGTAAAGATAA
>NZ_BAAGIQ010000495.1:0-249 GCF_054658175.1 Alkalibacterium sp. s-m-28 | reverse complement strand
AGTGTTCTACAGTACACGGACTAATACTGTAGAAGTGATTTTACATATCTCGAAAAACTTCAAAAAAACGAAGTTTTTTAAACATGCCTTCTTATACTTCTCGTTGCTTTACTGGATCTGTTATAAACTCAAGTTTCGCACCCTGATCAAACCTTGGAAAGCCTATCGGCTTAAGGTTAATCAACTAAATCAAACAGTGATGTGTGACGGATTGGACTCACTTCCAGCTAAAATTTCTTTAAATGAAGT
>NZ_BAAGIQ010000494.1:0-249 GCF_054658175.1 Alkalibacterium sp. s-m-28 | reverse complement strand
GGCGAAACGTGCCCCAGGGATACCGTGTTTTATTCAGTGAAAAAGTGGACGAATCAATTAGAAACACTCTTTCGTTTGATTGCACCACTGTTTTTTCATGAACCAGTGAAAGTAATTGCGTGAAAATATCCATCAATACAGAGGGTTCCATCTTTCGCAGGGCACGGGATAATTGAGAATAGCTAATGGACTCAATATCAATCACTTTTTTTAAGTTTGGGTTGACCAACTGTTGATCCAAATGCCGTA
>NZ_BAAGIQ010000493.1:0-249 GCF_054658175.1 Alkalibacterium sp. s-m-28 | reverse complement strand
TACATCAGCACGAAAAAGAACATGAGCATTTGGCAAAGCGAACCCTTGACAAACCGAACTTTTGAATGGTTTAAACTGGTTAAATTCAAGGGTGTATTTGTCATGCCTTTGATTTGTCTACCGTCACCCTTGTGACCTTAACTGAAACCATTCAAGTGTTTGTCAAGGGCAAATGCGGCTCCGATTGGTATAGTCAGTGGGCCTTCACCACCTTTAATTTTTAGTTTTCATAAAAAATTTGACAGTTCC
>NZ_BAAGIQ010000492.1:0-250 GCF_054658175.1 Alkalibacterium sp. s-m-28 | reverse complement strand
CCTCCTTCAATGATTTGAGTAAGTGGTCGGGAAACCAACTTTATCTTATCATGAAGTGAGGCTTTTTTTGACCCCACGCTGAAAGCTATCCTGAACCCCCGGCATAGCCGGGGGTTTTCAAAGTACAATCGAGTAGGAGGTAAATAATTAATTTATTTACCGTCCTCTCACACCACCGTGCGTACGGTTCCGTACACGGCGGTTCAATAATTTAAATATCTCTATCGCTCGTACAAATGGATTAAATCTC
>NZ_BAAGIQ010000491.1:0-250 GCF_054658175.1 Alkalibacterium sp. s-m-28 | reverse complement strand
AACGTAATTCCGAAAGAAGTCTCCCACTTCTAAGCGTATGGGTGCGAAGCACCAGTGAAAGTGGGAGATGAATTTCGGTCAAGCGATAGCTTGAAGTGGTTAATCTGTCCTTTTTGTTGTATACTATCTCATCTTTAACACCCAAAACCCCGATAAATCCCTACACTAAGGGATTTACCGGGGTTTAAAAATGCTCAAAATAGGGTACTATTTTGCTATTTTTGTATCTTTAATAATTTTTTTTATTATT
>NZ_BAAGIQ010000490.1:0-250 GCF_054658175.1 Alkalibacterium sp. s-m-28 | reverse complement strand
CTTGGAAGTAGTTTGGTTGGTACCTACTATTTTGAACGAGATTTAGGGGAGGGGCAAGTGTTTTTTTGCTTTTCCTTGATATAACAACCATTGTAAGCAATTATTAAAAGAAAGTATTGACACTAACAAAGCGTAAGAGGAGGTGAAGAATATGTTAAAAGCTTATAAGTATCGACTCTACCCAAATGAAGAACAAAAAAACTATTTTGCGAACTGTTTTGGTTGTGCCCGCTTCATTTATAACCAAATG
>NZ_BAAGIQ010000489.1:0-250 GCF_054658175.1 Alkalibacterium sp. s-m-28 | reverse complement strand
ATTATTCTTCTCTGATCGAGGCTGCATTAAGGAACGGGCTTGTGGATGAGGAAGAGATGTCACGTCTTGAAAACTGGAAAAAGAGTCCGGAAAGTTGGCTTTGATACTTGATTTTCACCTGTAAATCTCATCTTTAACACCCAAAACCCCGATAAATCCCTACACTAAGGGATTTACCGGGGTTTAAAAATGCTCAAAATAGGGTACTATTTTGCTATTTTTGTATCTTTAATAATTTTTTTTATTATTT
>NZ_BAAGIQ010000488.1:0-250 GCF_054658175.1 Alkalibacterium sp. s-m-28 | reverse complement strand
TTTTAGAATCAGTGAGTAAGTGTGGTGCATAAGGGAAACCCACTCAGTGGGCCTTTCAGGCCGAGGCCGGTAAGAGAGGCTTTCAGCCGCAGAGCAAACCACCAGTTCACACTGGTGGTTTTGATTTCGTGCGCCCGGCATGGGCGACAACTTGGTGGTGAAAGTCCACTACAGACTTGGCAGTAGGAACTGTTAGCGAAAGTCAAGGGTGTCCGCCGTGAGGCGGAATCTGAAGGAAGACGGACGCAAA
>NZ_BAAGIQ010000487.1:0-250 GCF_054658175.1 Alkalibacterium sp. s-m-28 | reverse complement strand
GTTGTTATGGTGACTACATTTTACCAAAGAGAGGTGTCTTTTTGTGTGTTTTTTGATAATTATTTATAAGAAGTTTCAATAACCGCAAGGGTTAAACCTGGATATTCAACTGCAAAACTTGAGTTATCACTGTACGGGTATTCAGCAAGATGAAGCGAGACAATACGTGGAGGCAAAACTCAAGAGTGCCGAAGGCAGTCTTCGTATCTTTGATGAGAACGCACTCACGTCCTTAATCAGCCATGCCCAA
>NZ_BAAGIQ010000486.1:0-250 GCF_054658175.1 Alkalibacterium sp. s-m-28 | reverse complement strand
GATAGGCTGGAAGTGGAAGCATAGTGATATGTGGAGCGGACCAGTACTAATCGGTCGAGGACTTAACCACAAGAAAGAAAGTATAGCGAGGCGGAATCATCTGCCGAGCGAAACTGGACTGACGTGTGTTAAGGGTAAGTGGTGTTGTTTCGTGTTGATCAGCTGTCTAGTTTTGAGAGAACAACGTTCTCCAGTTTAATAGAAGAGTCACTGTGCGGTGACGATGGCGGGAAGGATCCACCTGTTCCCA
>NZ_BAAGIQ010000485.1:0-250 GCF_054658175.1 Alkalibacterium sp. s-m-28 | reverse complement strand
GTGTGTTTGTAAAATGGATATATCGTTCGGTATCTATCAAATTTACATGGCCAACATATGCAGCTAATATAGGTATTGCAGAATATATATCCATTCCATTTTCCAACATTTGTTCTAAACTGTAAGTACAAAACGTATGTCGTAAAGAATGAATATTTGGTAGTTTATTATCTTCAGTATAAATACCAGCCAATTTACAAATTTTTTGAAACATGTATTTTACTGCATCGTATGAGTATGCTTTTTGAGT
>NZ_BAAGIQ010000484.1:0-250 GCF_054658175.1 Alkalibacterium sp. s-m-28 | reverse complement strand
ACGATGGCTGTATGATTACATTTGGGGCAGCTGGGATGCATAGATAAGAAATCATTGAAGAAACGGTCGTAGGCCGTTTGAAGACCTTGATAAAAACGGGTACTGCCTAAGTGCGACAAGGCGAGAAGAAAGTCTTTATTATTTGGGGAGAGTAAGGTATAATTCATTATGTATTGGTGAGAGAGAAAAGAAGACAGGGGAGCGTGAACTCCAATGCTGTCGCCTTTTCTCTCTTTCTTTCTGTCAGATT
>NZ_BAAGIQ010000483.1:0-251 GCF_054658175.1 Alkalibacterium sp. s-m-28 | reverse complement strand
AAATAATAAAAAAAATTATTAAAGATACAAAAATAGCAAAATAGTACCCTATTTTGAGCATTTTTAAACCCCGGTAAATCCCTTAGTGTAGGGATTTATCGGGGTTTTGGGTGTTAAAGATGAGATAAAGTATACCAAATGAGAATGACATTAACCACTTCAAGCTATCGCTTGACCGAAATTCATCTCCCACTTTCACTGGTGCTTCGCACCCATACGCTTAGAAGTGGGAGACTTCTTTCGGAATTACG
>NZ_BAAGIQ010000482.1:0-251 GCF_054658175.1 Alkalibacterium sp. s-m-28 | reverse complement strand
CGGCGGCATTCAAAGAAATTTTGATTGGAAATCAGTCAAACCAAGAACAAATTGCTGCGTAATTTCTTTGGTGAGGGTTAATCCGATAGGATTGTGAAGCATTTATTAGGGTGCGAAACTTGAGTTAGGTTGTCGACTAAGACACGTACTCCAGGAGGGATTCCTTATGTCCATTATACAACAACCCACTTTATTTGACATTGATTTTTTAGAAAAACTTGACGTTCAGGAGAAATACCAAGAAATTCTCT
>NZ_BAAGIQ010000481.1:0-251 GCF_054658175.1 Alkalibacterium sp. s-m-28 | reverse complement strand
AAATCCTTTGGATTTTGAAGTGGGGGCTTCCTACGAACTTCATTCTTGTCTGCACAGACTTCATACAGACAGTGGAATCGGATAGGGGTAGGCTCAAAAGGCAGTCCCTGCCTCATTGATTTTCTTTGTGCGCCCGGCATGGGCGACAACTTGGTGGTGAAAGTCCACTACAGACTTGGCAGTAGGAACTGTTAGCGAAAGTCAAGGGTGTCCGCCGTGAGGCGGAATCTGAAGGAAGACGGACGCAAATG
>NZ_BAAGIQ010000480.1:0-251 GCF_054658175.1 Alkalibacterium sp. s-m-28 | reverse complement strand
AATGCTTTTCTCTACCATACGTATAGTGTACCTTTAAATCCCCTCTCTTTTCAAATCAAGTGATAGTGATTAACGTTTGAGGTGATAGGCTTTCTAGCGGGTAAAACTTTATACTTTCCTATTCTAATCGAGTAGGGGGTAAATAATTAATTTATTTACCGTCCTCTCACACCACCGTACGTACGGTTCCGTATACGGCGGTTCAATATCTTAAGTAAGCAGACTCTGCCAGTTGGTTTAGTGAAACTAAA
>NZ_BAAGIQ010000479.1:0-251 GCF_054658175.1 Alkalibacterium sp. s-m-28 | reverse complement strand
TTTGCGTCCGTCTTCCTTCAGATTCCGCCTCACGGCGGACACCCTTGACTTTCGCTAACAGTTCCTACTGCCAAGTCTGTAGTGGACTTTCACCACCAAGTTGTCGCCCATGCCGGGCGCACGAAATAAAAAAAGCTTCGGCTACGCCTTCGCCCTTTTGGGATAGTGCGTAGCCATTACTTTTTCAGTTCTGAATTATCGTAGACGATACCGTGAATACTCTTATAGTAAACAGGAACCATCTCATTTCC
>NZ_BAAGIQ010000478.1:0-251 GCF_054658175.1 Alkalibacterium sp. s-m-28 | reverse complement strand
TTGAATTTTCAACGAGATACGGTCTCAAACACAGTGGTCTTACTTATTGGCACTGCCAGTCTGCTGGATAAATTACGGTATGCGTCCTTAGAGGCCTTAAGGCAACGGGTTATTTCTATTTATCACTCAAGTTTTGCAGTTAAAAAATAGCCTTTGACCCTTGGTGTCATTGACTTGGTACCGATTATTATGCCGCTTTTGATATTTGATTCAGCTGATTTTCTTTTAAAAATGGCTTGAAGAGTTCCGGT
>NZ_BAAGIQ010000477.1:0-252 GCF_054658175.1 Alkalibacterium sp. s-m-28 | reverse complement strand
GCGTATAGAATCATTTGGGGAAGATCCATTGGAATGTTCGGAATGTGGCAATGTAATGGAGTTTAGAGGGATAGCTGTGCGCAAAAATGGGCGTCTAACCCTTCAATTTGCGAATGATAGACAAGCTCAAGTTTCGCACCCTAATCAGACCTTGGAAAGCCTATCGGCTTAAGGTTAATCAACGAGATCAAACAGTGCTGTATGCCTGATTGGGCTGGTTTCCAGATAAAATTTCTTTAAATGAAGTCGGTA
>NZ_BAAGIQ010000476.1:0-252 GCF_054658175.1 Alkalibacterium sp. s-m-28 | reverse complement strand
CTATTTCGTCTTTCATGTGTCCAAAGAAGGATTCTTGGGGAGCGTTATCCCAACAGTTTCCTCTTCGTGACATAGATTGACGCAGTTCTTTATCCGCGAGTAATTTTTGAAATTTTATACTTGTATACTCAAGTTTCGCACCCTGATCAAACCTTGGAAAGCCTATCGGCTTAAGGTTAATCAACTAAATCAAACAGTGATGTGTGACGGATTGGACTCACTTCCAGCTAAAATTTCTTTAAATGAAGTCGG
>NZ_BAAGIQ010000475.1:0-252 GCF_054658175.1 Alkalibacterium sp. s-m-28 | reverse complement strand
ATGCAAACCAACGGTTAGCTGAGAGAAAGAACAGAAAAGAAATAGCCGTGTAATTTTTAAAAAATAGTCATTTTGAAATTAGACGAGTGTTTCCTTTTTTAAAAAGTTAGTTATGAAATTGGTTCAAGTACAAAACGTATGTCGTAAAGAATGAATATTTGGTAGTTTATTATCTTCAGTATAAATACCAGCCAATTTACAAATTTTTTGAAACATGTATTTTACTGCATCGTATGAGTATGCTTTTTGAGT
>NZ_BAAGIQ010000474.1:0-252 GCF_054658175.1 Alkalibacterium sp. s-m-28 | reverse complement strand
GCCCGATCATTTACAAACAACTTTCCATTGAACCTCTATTAATTCTTAAGAATATTAAGACCCCAAAACATAATCGTCTTCCCTCTACCTATACACCACAAGAAATTCATTCTGTATTGAACAGCGTAGATCGTGATACTAAATGGGGAAAGACCATTTATTTAATGATGATGTTCGCTAGTGTATACGGTCTTAGGGTTAGTGACATAAGAGATTTACAACTATCCTCAATAAACTGGCAAGATAAAATAC
>NZ_BAAGIQ010000473.1:0-252 GCF_054658175.1 Alkalibacterium sp. s-m-28 | reverse complement strand
GGGCACTTACAACGAAAAGACTCTACCAGTGGGGTTTAGTTTCACTAAACCAACTGGCAGAGTCTGCTTACTTAAGATATTGAACCGCCGTATACGGAACCGTACGTACGGTGGTGTGAGAGGACGGAGCTGGGAAAAAACCAGCTCTTAACAAACAAAAAGAACAATGAAAACCGTCGGTTTTAGATGGTCTTCATTGTTCTTTTGTATTTTTTCTGAAGATGTAGAAGTACATCCTCCTTTTCTTCGGAG
>NZ_BAAGIQ010000472.1:0-252 GCF_054658175.1 Alkalibacterium sp. s-m-28 | reverse complement strand
AGGTGCCTATTGTCATAAGTGATTCCTTGTAACCCTTCATAATACAAAGGGACCATTGAACCATCACATTGTTCGCAACTGAATCGTGGGGGATCCATCGGATCTCCACTATCCATAAAATCTAATTAAACTGGACCCCATGTCAAGGACAGTTTGATAAAAACCCCTTATAATTTATTATCGCTCCTTCTATGATAACGTCATAGGAGGAGCGATAATACGTTTAAGCCTGGATCAATACTTAGATTTTGG
>NZ_BAAGIQ010000471.1:0-252 GCF_054658175.1 Alkalibacterium sp. s-m-28 | reverse complement strand
GCGACCGGACTTGATTTAACGATAAATTATATAAATGGACAATAAACAATCCAAAAAAACTACCTTAAACAGTGTATTAACAGTGTTTAGGGTAGTTTTTAGTTTTTAAAACTACTAAAGTCAGGAAAGCAATTGCTGCCGGCGTGCTCGGTGATGCTGAAGCGGTCAATTATCGCCCGCTTTCTGCTCAGGAGAGATTTACAGCTGTTCAGACTGGTGAAGTAGATGTCCTTCTGAGAAACACGACCTGGA
>NZ_BAAGIQ010000470.1:0-252 GCF_054658175.1 Alkalibacterium sp. s-m-28 | reverse complement strand
GTTGGTAGTGGTACTCACATTTTACCAAAGAGAGCTGTCTTTTTCTTTACCTTTAAGCTGATTAATCTAAATAATCCTTATAATGTAAAGGATAGAACGGAGTTCTTAGGGGTGCGAAACTTGAGTTGTATAGTGAATGCCCTGGTCGGAATGGATCAGGGTTTTCTGTTGTTTTGAAATGTCATGGTTGATCAAAAGGTCTTCAATCATCTCTAAAACAAAATCAATACTTAAGGATTCACTTAATTGATA
>NZ_BAAGIQ010000469.1:0-252 GCF_054658175.1 Alkalibacterium sp. s-m-28 | reverse complement strand
GGTTTAAACGACATGATAGCACCCTCCGTCAGCATTTTGATACGTCTATTATACCAAAAGAGCGGGCAAAATCGCACTGTTAACAAGGAAAAGTAGTAAACCGGTTAGGTTTTGACACCCTAACCATTGTATAAGTGACGAAACAAACACAAATCAAGGAGGACTCCATAATGAAAAGTGTAATCGAAAAGTCACTTCATTTCAACAAAATGATCAAAGTTAATTTTGACGGTGGAAATTTAACCTCAGACT
>NZ_BAAGIQ010000468.1:0-253 GCF_054658175.1 Alkalibacterium sp. s-m-28 | reverse complement strand
TGAAAAGGGCGTTCTATTTGTGTGTCTTCTTACAGTGTTTCAAAGAAATTCATACCAGTGTTCCATTGCCTTCCTCCTACATGCTCGATTTAGAGGCTGCCCTGACGTAAAAAGGGCAAATTCAAAGCAAAATACACTTGACATAAGAGTATAGTTTGATATAATAAAAATGTGAAATAATTCACAAATATTGACGAAAGGATATATAATTATGACCAAATTATTAGTAGTAAAAGCACACCCATTAAATGCT
>NZ_BAAGIQ010000467.1:0-253 GCF_054658175.1 Alkalibacterium sp. s-m-28 | reverse complement strand
GAGCAAGGTAGCTTCTGTTTATATTGATATATTCAGGAATACACCACTGCTGCTTCAATTATTTGTTCTGAACTTTGCTGTATTTCTTCCCCTCCCTAGAATCCAGGAGGCTTTAAGCATAGGACCTCCTGACTTTAGTAGTTTTCAATGAGAATAAATTGTAAAAGTGTTGATTTAATCAATAAATCAACACTTTTTATTTCTTTTTTAGTTGTCCACTTATGTACGTTTATGATATAATCTATTTATGGAG
>NZ_BAAGIQ010000466.1:0-253 GCF_054658175.1 Alkalibacterium sp. s-m-28 | reverse complement strand
TCCGCTGGTCTAAACTGACAAACGTGCTGGAATAAACAGATTCTGTCGCTTAATTGCCTCATTTTCTTAAATAAAACTGCCGGAATAAAGTGACATTTACTGGCTGGATTATTTTGCTTTTCTACAACGAACAGAAACTCCATACTAAGGCTGAATCAGGACGGATGAGCTTGCCAAACAAAGCGAAGTCCAATACTGCACGAATCCTGTACAGTAAATGGAGCAGTGACATGAGCGGAAGGTTGTCGTTCTT
>NZ_BAAGIQ010000465.1:0-253 GCF_054658175.1 Alkalibacterium sp. s-m-28 | reverse complement strand
AGTTGAATTAAACTGTTTTGCCACTTGATTTTATTAACTAAATACATGATAATCTGAAGTAGATTAGGCATCTCTTTTCACTCCTTAAGTGATGAATGTTTGTTTTAGTGAACTTCATTTTATCAGAGAGTGAACTAGGAAACTCCAAGGAATAATTGGGGGAATAGCTCTTAAATGAGCATACAATTGATTGGTTTTTACAGCACTATTGGATTTATCTCGTCAAACAGGTTTTGGTTTGATGGTCTAGAAA
>NZ_BAAGIQ010000464.1:0-253 GCF_054658175.1 Alkalibacterium sp. s-m-28 | reverse complement strand
GTGTGTTTGTAAAATGGATATATCGTTCGGTATCTATCAAATTTACATGGCCAACATATGCAGCTAATATAGGTATTGCAGAATATATATCCATTCCATTTTCCAACATTTGTTCTAAACTGTAAGTGAGCCAATTTCATAATTATTTGTCGTGTTTAACACCTGATAAATCAACTTTTTTAAAACATAGAAAAAAGGACCCCCCCATATGGTACAATTAGGTTGTCGACTAAGACACGTACTCCAGGAGGGA
>NZ_BAAGIQ010000463.1:0-253 GCF_054658175.1 Alkalibacterium sp. s-m-28 | reverse complement strand
GTCCAATACTGCACGAATCCTGTACAGTAAATGGAGCAGTGACATGAGCGGAAGGTTGTCGTTCTTACCCGGGGAGATCTCATCAACGAGATAATTTCGTAGTAACAACGAATGATGAGAAGTCAGCAGACGTCATAGTACTAGCCTTATGGCTAGGAAGGACAGAACAATAACAATTTTGGAAATCAAGGAGGTGGATACGCCACCAGTATCGCAGCCAACATCGTGATTAAGTTCGTAGAGATGGCTACCT
>NZ_BAAGIQ010000462.1:0-253 GCF_054658175.1 Alkalibacterium sp. s-m-28 | reverse complement strand
TTCGGCAAGAATGTGGTTTAAAAAATACCCTGAAACGAAAGAGCAGTTGTGGGGAGGACACTTATGGTCAGGTAGCTACTTTATGTCTACATTAGGGAATGTATCAAAACATATTGTTAAAGAATATCACTAGTGTTGCATTAAAAATTTAACTGTTTCATGATATAAAAAAGTCCTTTATAATGGGGTTGGATGACTTATCCAAGACCAAAACAAAGGACTTACAACATGGATAAGTATAAAACAAAAATGA
>NZ_BAAGIQ010000461.1:0-253 GCF_054658175.1 Alkalibacterium sp. s-m-28 | reverse complement strand
TGAAAAGGGCGTTCTATTTGTGTGTCTTCTTACAGTGTTTCAAAGAAATTCATACCAGTGTTCCATTGCCTTCCTCCTACATGCTCGATTTAGAGGCTGCCCTGACGTAAAAAGGGCAAATTCAAATCACTACGGAACAACGGGTTATCATCCCTTAGTGGCTTTTGATGGACTGACTGGTCTGTTTCTAGGTGCCGAACTTCGTCCGGGCAATGTGTACACGTCTAACAATGCAGAGGTCTTTTTAAAAGAT
>NZ_BAAGIQ010000460.1:0-253 GCF_054658175.1 Alkalibacterium sp. s-m-28 | reverse complement strand
CCAGTAAGAACCTGATGAAAAATCATAAACTGGCAAAAAGCATTGGTGATGCAGGATGGTATGAATTCGTCCGCCAATTAGAATATAAATCCAAGCAAAAAGGACGGACACTTATCAAAGCAGACCGGTTCTATCCGTCTAGTCAGGTTTGTTCGAGTTGCGGACACCGAGACGGCAAGAAGCCGCTCAATATCCGGGAGTGGGACTGCCCGACATGCGGGGAATACCTTGACAGAGATATCAATGCCAGCAA
>NZ_BAAGIQ010000459.1:0-253 GCF_054658175.1 Alkalibacterium sp. s-m-28 | reverse complement strand
GTATCTAACAAGTCTTGAACATGTTGTTCAGATAGTACTAACTCGTTCATTAATGTCTCTTTCAGACAGGCCATTACGAGAAACAGCGATTGCGCGAATCGAATGTTCTCCATTTCATCACAGCACAAATAAAACAGCTCACCGATGGTGCGCGGATCCTTCTCTTCACGGGATATTAAGGCGAACATCATATACCGGGTAAAAACAACCGCAGTATGGGCAACCATATTGTCATAATCACGAGCAGAAAATT
>NZ_BAAGIQ010000458.1:0-254 GCF_054658175.1 Alkalibacterium sp. s-m-28 | reverse complement strand
GAATGTTGGTTGTGACTCACATTTTACCAAAGAGAGCTGTCTTTTTCTTTACTTTTAAGCTGATTAATCTAAATAATCCTTATGATGTAAAGGATAGAACGGAGTTCTTAAGGGTGCGAAACTTGAGAGACAAGCTAAAAACTATATTAATCGGGAGATTGATTACATTGAGTCGAAAACATATGAATATAAGAAAAAAGAAGCAACGCGAAAAGCTATTGAAAAATATCGGTTCAGCTGGGATAAACTCGAAA
>NZ_BAAGIQ010000457.1:0-254 GCF_054658175.1 Alkalibacterium sp. s-m-28 | reverse complement strand
ACGATGGCTGTATGATTACATTTGGGGCAGCTGGGATGCATAGATAAGAAATCATTGAAGAAACGGTCGTAGGCCGTTTGAAGACCTTGATAAAAACGGGTACTGCCTAAGTGCGACAAGGCGAGAACTATGTGTAAAATTAATGTCGGAAGAGGGGAAATTCGACCTAGACAAAAAGAAAGAAGACCCTTAATCTAGAGATAACGACAACGCTAGAGAAAGAGGTCTTCTTATGAATCAAATTATATCAGAAA
>NZ_BAAGIQ010000456.1:0-254 GCF_054658175.1 Alkalibacterium sp. s-m-28 | reverse complement strand
GCGCATATGGGCGTTTCATTTGCATGGCTATTTTTAAACATAATTGCTAAAAATGAGGAATTAACGAATACAGGTTTTCTAATTACATGCAATAGTGGATATTTAGTGTAAAAAGGGTAAATTCAAACCATTTGGTTATGTCAAACGATGGCGGTCAATTATCCAATGATTCCGGTCTCCTTTTACTCTTTGAATTTTTTCATAAGATCAAGTTCAAAGAGCTGGTTAACGAGTTATTGCATATTGACGATTCA
>NZ_BAAGIQ010000455.1:0-254 GCF_054658175.1 Alkalibacterium sp. s-m-28 | reverse complement strand
CTTAACTTACCTTCCAAATCGACAACATACACCTTTGGAGGCTTATTTGCCATGGAATCCAAAGGTGCAGATGGAATGTCGCTAGACATTCAGCATATTATACGCTTCGGACACTTCTCATTATAGTTGTAGAAAAGCATTCTATACCGATAAAAAAGAGGCGGAAAAAGGCAATGTGATCCAGCAGACGTGAATACACTGCTGGATCACATTGCTTTTTTTCTTGTCAAATGTCTCCAGCAAAGGTAAAATAA
>NZ_BAAGIQ010000454.1:0-254 GCF_054658175.1 Alkalibacterium sp. s-m-28 | reverse complement strand
ATGGAGCAGTGACATGAGCGGAAGGTTGTCGTTCTTACCCGGGGAGATCTCATCAACGAGATAATTTCGTAGTAACAACGAATGATGAGAAGTCAGCCAATTTTTTTGTGACGAGTAATCGCAGGAACAGACGTCATAGTACTAGCCTTATGGCTAGGAAGGACAGAACAATAACAATTTTGGAAATCAAGGAGGTGGATACGCCACCAGTATCGCAGCCAACATCGTGATTAAGTTCGTAGAGATGGCTACCT
>NZ_BAAGIQ010000453.1:0-255 GCF_054658175.1 Alkalibacterium sp. s-m-28 | reverse complement strand
CCGTAGGGCGTTCTTCATCAAGTGCCTTAATGAGGGCTTGATCCGGCAGCTCATTTAGCACAGTGTATAATTTTTCTAAATCGCCTAATTCGTTCTCTTCAAATAAATTTAATTGTGCTACAATATCCATAGGGAATTTCCTTTCTTTTTGTTTTTTGGTTAACTCTATTATACAACAATAGAGGGCGCTATCGCGCCAACAAAGAGGGAATTCCCTTTTTTTATTGTTTAGTCGTATTTTTAAAAAATATGAAA
>NZ_BAAGIQ010000452.1:0-255 GCF_054658175.1 Alkalibacterium sp. s-m-28 | reverse complement strand
AATGAGCGAAGAATATATCTCGACCATCAACTCCCTTGTAGTGGAAATGGTGGAAGAAAGAAAACCTACCCGTAAAACAAGCAAAGATATTGAGGCCTATTTGCCCAGTGCTGTAAAAGCACAAGCTGCCTTGGATGCAAAAAGTGTGTTTAAGAAAGGGAAGAAAAAGAAGTTTGAAACAGTGCCTCTGCTTAAAAAGCCTCATTGTGTTTGGAACAACCAAAACTACTCTTTCGACTTCCGCTACATTTCAAT
>NZ_BAAGIQ010000451.1:0-255 GCF_054658175.1 Alkalibacterium sp. s-m-28 | reverse complement strand
ATATTAGGTCATACATCCATTCAATCTACTAAACAATATATTTGGTCAAATATTGATCAGCTAAAGAAAGCAGCGCTAGAGGTGGACTTATGATTAAAGATAAAGAATATTCAACATTTGAAAACGGGATTTTCAAACCATATTTTGAAAAATATATTGAATTTAAACGTTCTAAAGGCGAAAAAGTAGCTCGTTCCACATTAATCAGTCTAAGGCAACTCAACAATCTCTTGAATCAATATGACAAACTTGAAA
>NZ_BAAGIQ010000450.1:0-255 GCF_054658175.1 Alkalibacterium sp. s-m-28 | reverse complement strand
AATTTATCCCGGCGAGAGTTGAAAACCACAGACATTTCCAGAAAACATATGCCTGCGCGAACTGTGAGAAAAGCGGAACGCGCACGCCTTTTGCAAAATCTGAAATTCCCAGACTTCCGTTAAATAACACAGCCGCTTCTGCGTCACTGATAGCAGAAACCATGTATCAAAAATTCGAGCAAAAAGTCCCTGGCTATCGCCAAGAGGCTTATTGGAATCTGCTTGGCTATCCAATCCCTCGGCATACCATTACGA
>NZ_BAAGIQ010000449.1:0-255 GCF_054658175.1 Alkalibacterium sp. s-m-28 | reverse complement strand
CGTTGGATATAAACGCCGTCAAGAAGCTCAAAAGAAAGCAACAGAAACAATGTTTGATTTACTAAATGCTCTACCTTTAAACCGTTTAAAGGCAAACACGATTCTCTTTGATAGCTGGTTTGGTCACGCTGCAGTCATTAAGCAAGTTGTAACAGACTATCCCTTACAGGTCATCTGCATGATCAAACCCATGCGTGCAACCTACGGCTATCAAGGACAGCGCTATACCCTTAAAGAGCTCTATGCCCATTTGAA
>NZ_BAAGIQ010000448.1:0-255 GCF_054658175.1 Alkalibacterium sp. s-m-28 | reverse complement strand
CAAGGATAGCTGCCGTTCTTGTAGGCAGTCCATTTTCTTTTTGGTATGCGTCTACTTTTTCTAGAATAACTTTTGGCATACGTATTTCTACGCGCTCTTTGTCAGACATATACTCACCTCCGACTTGGTTGTACGGTATTTTTACAGTATAATCAAGTAACAAAGCGTAAGAGGAGGTGAAGAATATGTTAAAAGCTTATAAGTATCGACTCTACCCAAATGAAGAACAAAAAAA
Source organism: Alkalibacterium sp. s-m-28 (assembly GCF_054658175.1). NCBI lineage: Bacteria > Bacillati > Bacillota > Bacilli > Lactobacillales > Carnobacteriaceae > Alkalibacterium > Alkalibacterium sp. s-m-28. The sequence continues at coordinate 20 of NZ_BAAGIQ010000448.1, read as the reverse complement.
CTATTTTGCGAACTGTTTTG
>NZ_BAAGIQ010000447.1:0-255 GCF_054658175.1 Alkalibacterium sp. s-m-28 | reverse complement strand
AAAAAGAGCACCTCCATAAGCTAAAAGATGACTTGTTAAATCCTTATTTTGAAGACTCTATTCGCCGTAAAGTCACAAAGGAAGCAATGGTCATTTTCCGCAAATGTAGGTACTCTGTAGACCCTCGCTATATCGGAAAAGAAGTTGACTTGGATCTTTCCGAAAACGAAGAGCACGTGCACATTTATTATAACGGAGAACAGATTCGTTCGCACCCACTTACCACAAAAAGATTGAACTATAACCAAGAAGATT
>NZ_BAAGIQ010000446.1:0-255 GCF_054658175.1 Alkalibacterium sp. s-m-28 | reverse complement strand
TCAAGGTGAGGGCATCTCATTGCCCCTCCTAAGACAGTGCATATAGCATCTTAGGCTGGTTAACTGTGACCGTCAACCACAGGTGCATAGCGAATATTCATTGCACCAACGATATCCCTGTGTTTTTTAAATCCACAACTACACCGATACTTTCGGTCCTTTGCTTTATTCCTTTCGGTACATTTCGGGCAGGTTTGGCTGGTATGTGCAGGGTTCACATACTCCACTTGTATGCCTTCCAATGTTGCTTTGTAT
>NZ_BAAGIQ010000445.1:0-255 GCF_054658175.1 Alkalibacterium sp. s-m-28 | reverse complement strand
CATGCCCGATCATTTACAAACAACTTTCCATTGAACCTCTATTAATTCTTAAGAATATTAAGACCCCAAAACATAATCGTCTTCCCTCTACCTATACACCACAAGAAATTCATTCTGTATTGAACAGTGTAGATCGTGATACTAAATGGGGAAAGACCATTTATTTAATGATGATGTTCGCTAGTGTATACGGTCTTAGGGTTAGTGACATAAGAGATTTACAACTATCCTCAATAAACTGGCAAGATAAAATAC
>NZ_BAAGIQ010000444.1:0-255 GCF_054658175.1 Alkalibacterium sp. s-m-28 | reverse complement strand
GGAAAAGAAAATGAAAGAAGCTGTGCGTACATACGATTGGGATCGTATTGAAACCATAATCGCTACAACGGAGAGTCGCATTGAAATTAACAATGAAAAAGCAACTGAATATCAGGAAGAACTTACCTTGTTAAAAGCTTATCTATATAGAAATTGGGAAAGTCTTAAACCATTTAAAATGAGGGATTTACCCGTAAATAAAGGGATTGGTGTTTGCGAAAGTAATCATCGTCCTTATAGTTATCGTATGAAACG
>NZ_BAAGIQ010000443.1:0-255 GCF_054658175.1 Alkalibacterium sp. s-m-28 | reverse complement strand
GCATTTGGTTATAAATGAAGCGGGCACAACCAAAACAGTTCGCAAAATAGTTTTTTTGTTCTTCATTTGGGTAGAGCCGATACTTATAAGCTTTTAACATATTCTTCACCTCCTCTTACGCTTTGTTGCTTGATTATACTGTAAAAATACCGTACAATCAAGTCGGAGGTGAGTATATGTCTGACAAAGAACGCGTAGAAATACGTATGCCAAAAGTTATTCTAGAAAAAGTAGACGCATACCAAAAAGAAAATG
>NZ_BAAGIQ010000442.1:0-255 GCF_054658175.1 Alkalibacterium sp. s-m-28 | reverse complement strand
ACGCGAGACGATCGTCATTTCAAACAGTGATGGAGGCAGTGGTTACGACAAAGATAAATTCCATCAAATCATTGGCAAATGCCAGCGACACGAACATTTTAGAGATGCTTATCATGTAAACGAGAAATTCAAACAACGAATGTATTTTGATAAAAAGATGGAAAAGAAAATGAAAGAAGCTGTGCGTACATACGATTGGGATCGTATTGAAACCATAATCGCTACAACGGAGAGTCGCATTGAAATTAACAATGA
>NZ_BAAGIQ010000441.1:0-255 GCF_054658175.1 Alkalibacterium sp. s-m-28 | reverse complement strand
AAGAAATACTTGAGTCTATACCAATTACAAAATGAAAGACCACTATTTACAAATAGTCGTGGCGAACGTCTAACCAGGCAAGGGATTGGATATATACTGAATAAATATATTAATATCATTAGAGAAGGAACACCAGACAGGATTGAAACAAAAATATCTCCTCATATTTTAAGACACAGTAAAGCTACTCATTTAGTCAATGCAGGTGTTAGTATTTATAATGTTAGAGATTTTTTAGGTCACAGCTCAGTAGAA
>NZ_BAAGIQ010000440.1:0-255 GCF_054658175.1 Alkalibacterium sp. s-m-28 | reverse complement strand
GATTGATTTAGAATTACTTCATGATTACAAAGAACAAGGATATGAGATTGACAGTGTGCCTGACCGTACGCTTCAATTTACATTCGGAACCGTTGAATTTGAACGCCACCGTATGCGAAAAGAAGGCAAAAAAAGTGTGATTCCTTTTGATAAAGCCGTCGGCTTAAAGCCTAGAATCCGTAATTCTCCTCTTGTAGAGATGAAAGCAGCTCAAATAGCTTCAGATGGAACGTACCGCAAAGCAGAAGAAGCTAT
>NZ_BAAGIQ010000439.1:0-255 GCF_054658175.1 Alkalibacterium sp. s-m-28 | reverse complement strand
TTGCGAAGACGATTGGGTGCAGTCGGTTCGTCTTCAACCATTTCCTTGCAAAATGGAACGAGCTGTACGAAAGCTCGGGCAAAGGACTGAGCTACAATTCCTGCTCCGCTCAACTGACCGAACTAAAAAAAGAAATCGACTGGCTAAGAGAAGTGGATAGTATCTCATTGCAATCGGCGTTACGTCATCTCGATGATTCGTTCAAGTGTTTTTTTAGAAAGCAGAACAAGGCTCCACGCTTCAAGTCGAAGAAGA
>NZ_BAAGIQ010000438.1:0-255 GCF_054658175.1 Alkalibacterium sp. s-m-28 | reverse complement strand
CGTTGGATATAAACGCCGTCAAGAAGCTCAAAAGAAAGCAACAGAAACAATGTTTGATTTACTAAATGCTCTACCTTTAAACCGTTTAAAGGCAAACACGATTCTCTTTGATAGCTGGTTTGGTCACACTGCAGTCATTAAGCAAGTTGTAACAGACTATCCCTTACAGGTCATCTGCATGATCAAACCCATGCGTGCAACCTACGGCTATCAAGGACAGCGCTATACCCTTAAAGAGCTCTATGCCCATTTGAA
>NZ_BAAGIQ010000437.1:0-255 GCF_054658175.1 Alkalibacterium sp. s-m-28 | reverse complement strand
CAAAGAATAAAATCATCTTATCCCAAAGAGTGTCTGAAAAACGCAATACTGAATTAGCAATCAGGGCCATTCACGATGTGCTCGACCACTATATAGCTAGCGAAATCCCTGAGGATTTAAACCTCATAGTTGACGGAAACCCCATTTACAAACTGGCACAACATTTCCTGGCCCAACACGGCCTGAACTTCGATATCACTCAAGTCATTGGTTTAACCAACGAGGACGAAGTATCTAGACAATATAGGCCCCTTA
>NZ_BAAGIQ010000436.1:0-255 GCF_054658175.1 Alkalibacterium sp. s-m-28 | reverse complement strand
TTTCGATTCCCATATCGGTATTTCAAATTGGCATGTCGATCGAAAATCATCAGGCTACTTTTTCCTTTCAAATACCCCATGAACTGAGATACACTCAACTTTGGTGGGATACTAACTAACATATGAAGGTGATCCTTGCACGCATTCGCTTCGTGTATTTCCACTCCTTTTCTCTGACAAAGTTCTCGGATAATCTCACCGATGCTCTGTTTATACTTGCCATATATTATCTGTCTTCTGTACTTGGGTGCGAAA
>NZ_BAAGIQ010000435.1:0-255 GCF_054658175.1 Alkalibacterium sp. s-m-28 | reverse complement strand
GGAACAACGGGTTATCATCCCTTAGTGGCTTTTGATGGACTGACTGGTCTGTTTCTAGGTGCCGAACTTCGTCCGGGCAATGTGTACACGTCTAACAATGCAGAGGTCTTTTTAAAAGATATTATCCGACAACACAAGCAGCACTCATGTGATATGTTTTTAACTGTCCGAGGGGACAGTGGCTTTGCCAAACCTGAGATCTATGAGTTATGCGAGCAAGAAAAAGTGAAGTATATTATTCGTTTAAAAGTCAAT
>NZ_BAAGIQ010000434.1:0-255 GCF_054658175.1 Alkalibacterium sp. s-m-28 | reverse complement strand
ATTGACTTTTAAACGAATAATATACTTCACTTTTTCTTGCTCGCATAACTCATAGATCTCAGGTTTGGCAAAGCCACTGTCCCCTCGGACAGTTAAAAACATATCACATGAGTGCTGCTTGTGTTGTTGGATAATATCTTTTAAAAAGACCTCTGCATTGTTAGACGTGTACACATTGCCCGGACGAAGTTCGGCACCTAGAAACAGACCAGTCAGTCCATCAAAAGCCACTAAGGGATGATAACCCGTTGTTCC
>NZ_BAAGIQ010000433.1:0-255 GCF_054658175.1 Alkalibacterium sp. s-m-28 | reverse complement strand
AATTTCCACTCGCCTAACCGGTTGAGGCATATATGTGCCTTCCTTTAGTTTTCGAATGATATGTGAACCAAATTCTGCCATGTGTGCATCTAGTTCATCGACAGTTATGCCGTCTACACCTGGCTTGACTTTGTTCTTTTTAACTTTCTTGATGGCAAGCTTTATATTCTTTCTATCGACTACTCGGTCGATTAATGAGATATCATTTTGTCTATTCATTTCTGTGTTACGCCCCTACGCACTCCTACATATTCT
>NZ_BAAGIQ010000432.1:0-255 GCF_054658175.1 Alkalibacterium sp. s-m-28 | reverse complement strand
GGGGCTAAATAAAACGACCTTAGGTTCACAGTCGATGGTTTCTCGTTTTATTCATCAACTGTCGGAGGAGAATATCGTTCAACTTCAATCAATTGCCAAGGCATTGACCACTATCTATATCGGCCAACAAAATACACAGCATATGATCATTGACGTGGATTCTACTCACTCAGACACCTTCGGAAAACAAGAACAGACTGATTTCAATACTCACTACGGAACAACGGGTTATCATCCCTTAGTGGCTTTTGATGG
>NZ_BAAGIQ010000431.1:0-255 GCF_054658175.1 Alkalibacterium sp. s-m-28 | reverse complement strand
AATTTATCCCGGCGAGAGTTGAAAACCACAGACATTTCCAGAAAACATATGCCTGCGCGAACTGTGAGAAAAGCGGAACGCGCACGCCTTTTGCAAAATCTGAAATTCCCAGACTTCCGTTAAATAATACAGCCGCTTCTGCGTCACTGATAGCAGAAACCATGTATCAAAAATTCGAGCAAAAAGTCCCTGGCTATCGCCAAGAGGCTTATTGGAATCTGCTTGGCTATCCAATCCCTCGGCATACCATTACGA
>NZ_BAAGIQ010000430.1:0-255 GCF_054658175.1 Alkalibacterium sp. s-m-28 | reverse complement strand
ATTGGATTTCCAAAATTCAAATCCAAACACCGTTCAAAAGCGAGTTATACCACCAACAATCAAGGGGGAAATATCCGAATTGAAGATGGTAAGATCAAACTGCCTAAAATCGGATGTGTAAAGCTTGCCCAGCATCGTACTTTTCAAGGCAAGATTAAATCATGTACGATATCAATGAATAAATCGGGAAAATATTTTATATCCATTCTTGTGGAATCAGCGGACGAAACGCCTCAATTAGTTGAACGGAAGATC
>NZ_BAAGIQ010000429.1:0-255 GCF_054658175.1 Alkalibacterium sp. s-m-28 | reverse complement strand
AAACAGGATCCGAAACGCCGGGATAATTGGTCTTATGACGAAATAGAAGATGCTTATACCGACCTGGACGGTGTGCGGTTTAGTTTTACCCACTACAGCACACGTGTGGATAAACAGGGATATACGCTTCAGTTTAAAGTGTACACAGCAGATAAGGAACAAATGGATGACAGGCTGAATAAACTAGCCAAAACCCCGAAGGGGAACCAAAGACAAACATCGGTGAATTACAATTGGGAATACTTTAAACATCAA
>NZ_BAAGIQ010000428.1:0-255 GCF_054658175.1 Alkalibacterium sp. s-m-28 | reverse complement strand
CCTGCATTGACTAAATGAGTAGCTTTACTGTGTCTTAAAATATGAGGAGATATTTTTGTTTCAATCCTGTCTGGTGTTTCTTCTCTAATGATATTAATATATTTATTCAGTATATATCCAATCCCTTTCCTGGTTAGACGTTCGCCACGACTATTTGTAAATAGTGGTCTTTCATTTTGTAATTGGTATAGACTCAAGTATTTCTTTAGAATATTGCCTGTTTGGGGGAGTAATGGGATGTGACGGTGTTTAGCT
>NZ_BAAGIQ010000427.1:0-255 GCF_054658175.1 Alkalibacterium sp. s-m-28 | reverse complement strand
GGAGTTAGGGAAGAAAAAGAAACTGAACGCTATTCGGACACTCAATGATAAAGAAGCGAGAATCATGCAGGATATTAATCATAAGATTGCCAGACACATAGTACGGTTTGCGAGAGACACGAACTGTAGCACCATCCATCTGGAGAATCTTTCCGGCATTCGCCGGACCTCAAGACAAAGAGGAAAACACACAGCGATTCTGCATAACTGGACATTCGCTCAACTGACTGACTTCATTGAATATAAAGCAAGAGA
>NZ_BAAGIQ010000426.1:0-255 GCF_054658175.1 Alkalibacterium sp. s-m-28 | reverse complement strand
AGCATACAAGTACAGATTATACCCAACCGAACAGCAAAAAGAATATTTTGCGAATTGTTTTGGCTGCGCCCGCTTCATCTACAACCAAATGCTCAGCGACAAAATCAACCACTACAAAGAAACAAAATAAATGCTCCACAATACACCGGCGCAATACAAAAAAGAATGTCCGTTTTTGAAAGAAGTGGATAGTCTAGCATTAGCGAATGCCCAACAGAATCTGGAAAGAGCCTATAAAAACTTTTTCCGAGACAA
>NZ_BAAGIQ010000425.1:0-255 GCF_054658175.1 Alkalibacterium sp. s-m-28 | reverse complement strand
GTAGGAGACTAGTCATTAATTGACTAGTCGACCTCTCACACCACCGTACGTACGGTTCTCGTATACGGCGGTTCAATAACTTGAATATCTCTAACGTTCATACAGTAGTATTAAATCTTTTAATTTCCACTGTTCGAGCTTCTTATTTGTTATGGCACGATGTAAAGTTTTACTTCGCGAGAGCCTCCAGTAAGCCTTTCGGCTACCAGCCATTTTGAGTGCATCATCGTGTTCTATCCCCAGTTGTTTTAATTT
>NZ_BAAGIQ010000424.1:0-255 GCF_054658175.1 Alkalibacterium sp. s-m-28 | reverse complement strand
CTCGGAAAAAGTTTTTATAGGCTCTTTCCAGATTCTGTTGGGCATTCGCTAATGCTAGACTATCCACTTCTTTCAAAAACGGACATTCTTTTTTGTATTGCGCCGGTGTATTGTGGAGCATTTGTTTCGTTTCTTTGTAGTGGTTGATTTTGTCGCTGAGCATTTGGTTGTAGATGAAGCGGGCGCAGCCAAAACAATTCGCAAAATATTCTTTTTGCTGTTCGGTTGGGTATAATCTGTACTTGTATGCTTTCA
>NZ_BAAGIQ010000423.1:0-255 GCF_054658175.1 Alkalibacterium sp. s-m-28 | reverse complement strand
GTCCAGTAAGAACCTGATGAAAAATCATAAACTGGCAAAAAGCATTGGTGATGCAGGATGGTATGAATTCGTCCGCCAATTAGAATATAAATCCAAGCAAAAAGGACGGACACTTATCAAAGCAGACAGGTTCTATCCGTCTAGTCAGGTTTGTTCGAGTTGCGGACACCGAGACGGCAAGAAGCCGCTCAATATCCGGGAGTGGGACTGCCCGACATGCGGGGAATACCTTGACAGAGATATCAATGCCAGCAA
>NZ_BAAGIQ010000422.1:0-255 GCF_054658175.1 Alkalibacterium sp. s-m-28 | reverse complement strand
GAATGATATGTGAACCAAATTCTGCCATGTGTGCATCTAGTTCATCGACAGTCATGCCGTCTACACCTGGCTTGCCTTTGTTCTTTTTAACTTTCTTGATGGCAAGCTTTATATTCTTTCTATCGACCACTCGGTCGATTAATGAGATATCATTTTGTCTATTCATTTCTGTGTTACGCCCCTACGCACTCCTACATATTCTTTTGCTTCCAGCGTATCCTTTTGTAGGTAGCCATCTCTCTGAACTTAATCACG
>NZ_BAAGIQ010000421.1:0-255 GCF_054658175.1 Alkalibacterium sp. s-m-28 | reverse complement strand
ATAAAATCTCCACCGAGATTGTCAAAAACCACGACATAATCGGTATCGAAGATTTGTTGGTAAAGAATATGATGCTCAATCGAAAATTAGCTAAATCCATCTCAGAAGTAAGTTGGGCGGAATTTCGTACTATGTTAGAATACAAAGCCAAGTGGTATGGGAAAGAAATAATCGCTGTCGCACGGAACTTTCCTTCAAGCCAACTCTGCTCGGGATGCGGCTACCAAAACAAAGCCGTTAAGAATCTCGCTGTTC
>NZ_BAAGIQ010000420.1:0-255 GCF_054658175.1 Alkalibacterium sp. s-m-28 | reverse complement strand
TCCTCGCTGGAAATTTTATACGCCTGAACGAGTTGTTGGATATAAAGTTTCAATGTGGGAGAATACGTTTGTTCAAAATAACAGGTTTCGATCTCTTGCCATATTTCCTGTTCTTCCATTAGACACGATCCTTATACCGATCAAAATAAGATTTCGGCCGTTGCCGATTCAATTAAAGACAGGGTGATTTGAACCTGTTGCTGTTTTACACCTATTTCTAAAACCTTTGTTGTTAAAAGATCCAACCGCCTTAAA
>NZ_BAAGIQ010000419.1:0-255 GCF_054658175.1 Alkalibacterium sp. s-m-28 | reverse complement strand
TCTTCTTCGACTTGAAGCGTGGAGCCTTGTTCTGCTTTCTAAAAAAACACTTGAACGAATCATCGAGATGACGTAACGCCGATTGCAATGAGATACTATCCACTTCTCTTAGCCAGTCGATTTCTTTCTTTAGTTCGGTCAGTTGAGCGGAGCAGGAATTGTAGCTCAGTCCTTTGCCCGAGCTTTCGTACAGCTCGTTCCATTTTGCAAGGAAATGGTTGAAGACGAACCGACTGCACCCAATCGTCTTCGCAA
>NZ_BAAGIQ010000418.1:0-255 GCF_054658175.1 Alkalibacterium sp. s-m-28 | reverse complement strand
CGGTATTTTCACAGTATAATCAAGTAACAAAGCGTAAGAGGAGGTGAAGAATATGTTGAAAGCTTATAAGTATCGGCTCTACCCAAATGAAGAACAAAAAAACTATTTTGCGAACTGTTTTGGTTGTACCCGCTTCATTTATAACCAAATGCTTAGCGACAAGATCGACCACTATAAAGAGACGAAACAAATGCTCAACAATACGCCCGCTCAGTACAAAGAAGAGTTTCCTTTTATGAAAGCGGTTGATAGTCT
>NZ_BAAGIQ010000417.1:0-255 GCF_054658175.1 Alkalibacterium sp. s-m-28 | reverse complement strand
AATCGATTAAATGAAGCCGATGATTGCATAGATAAACGAACCACTGGATATAAGCGTCGTCAAGAAGCTCAAAAGAAAGCGACAGAAACCATGTTTACTTTACTTCACTCTCTACCCTTGCAAAAATGAAAAGCACAAACGCTCCTTTTTGACAGCTGGTTCGGTCACGCTTCTGTGATCAAGCAAGTGGTAACGGATTATCCATTACACGTTATTTGTATGATAAAGCCCATGCGAGCGACCTATGGCTATCAA
>NZ_BAAGIQ010000416.1:0-255 GCF_054658175.1 Alkalibacterium sp. s-m-28 | reverse complement strand
TAAAAAAAGTCCGAAGAGCATTGGGAGCGTATGCTCCTTTCTCTTCGGACTTTCTTTCTGTTTTCCATTAAAATGAGACATCCTGATCTTCCATAAATCCATTGGATTCAAAAGACGACGGAACTCTCTCTTCCTGCTGTATGGCTGTTTCAATTAATTGCTTGGTCTGTGAATAGGAAAACAAATACGCTTCCTCGCTGGAAATTTTATACGCCTGAACGAGTTGTTGGATATAAAGTTTCAATGTGGGAGAAT
>NZ_BAAGIQ010000415.1:0-255 GCF_054658175.1 Alkalibacterium sp. s-m-28 | reverse complement strand
TTGGCTAGTTTATTCAGCCTGTCATCCATTTGTTCCTTGTCTGCTGTGTACACTTTAAACTGACGCGTATATCCCTGTTTATCCACACGTGTGCTGTAGTGGGTAAAACTAAACCGCACACCGTCCAAGTCGGTATAAGCATCTTCTATTTCGTCATAAGACCAATTATCCCGGCGTTTCGGATCCTGTTTATATTTTTTCTTTTGTTCTGCGTTATACATGCCGTAAGGGATCAAAGGGATCTTTTCATAGTCA
>NZ_BAAGIQ010000414.1:0-255 GCF_054658175.1 Alkalibacterium sp. s-m-28 | reverse complement strand
CACCTTGTGGTGTCCCCATATCTGTTTTAACATAAAAGTCTTGGTCTAAAATACCCGATTTGAGGAAGTTCCAAATTAATTTTAGAACGATTTTGTCTTGTATATAGTATTCCAGATAATTTCGTAACTTTTGATGATTAATTGTATCGAAATAATTCTTTAAATCACAATCTACCGCAATACGATAACCTTCCTCATAATATTGTTGTACTTGTTCAATTGCTTGATGGGCGTTTCGACCTTTTCGAAAGCCAT
>NZ_BAAGIQ010000413.1:0-255 GCF_054658175.1 Alkalibacterium sp. s-m-28 | reverse complement strand
TGATTGACCCAATTATAGACCCCTATTTCTCAGAATATAGTTACGGCTTTCGTAAAGGTCGCAACGCTCACCAAGCAATTGAGCGAGTGATTGGTTATTATGAAGAAGGTTATAAGATAGTAGTAGATTGCGATTTGAAGAATTACTTTGATACAATCAACCATCAAGTACTAAGAAATAACCTCGAATACTATATTCAAGATAAAATAGTGTTGAGAAATATTTGGAACTTTTTAAAATCTGGCATCATGGACC
>NZ_BAAGIQ010000412.1:0-255 GCF_054658175.1 Alkalibacterium sp. s-m-28 | reverse complement strand
CATCTCGATATCTGTGGATAATAACGCTAGCCAATTACGCTTGCCCTTACTGTTGCGATTTTTAACAAAAATGATTTTTGCTTTAATCTCTTTCCCTTGATCATTGAGCCCTAGGCTCACAACAGCTACTGCTTTAACGATGGCACGCCCGCGCTTTTTCTTTAAGTGGGCATAGAGTTCCTTAAGCGTGTAGCGTTCGCCTTGATAGCCATAGGTCGCTCGCATGGGCTTTATCATACAAATAACGTGTAATGG
>NZ_BAAGIQ010000411.1:0-255 GCF_054658175.1 Alkalibacterium sp. s-m-28 | reverse complement strand
AACAAACGAGTTAACATGGTTAACTCACAAGTAATACAATGAGCAAGTCAAACTTAAAATGAGAGTTTGATCCTGGCTCAGGACGAACGCTGGCGGTATGCCTAATACATGCAAGTCGAACGCTGAAGCACTCTGCTTGCAGAGTGTGGATGAGTGGCGAACGGGTGAGTAACACGTGGGGAACCTGCCCATAAGAGGGGGATAACATCCGGAAACGGGTGCTAATACCGCATAGGTGATCATAGCGCATGCTTA
>NZ_BAAGIQ010000410.1:0-255 GCF_054658175.1 Alkalibacterium sp. s-m-28 | reverse complement strand
GGAATCTGAAGGAAGTCGGACGCAAAAGCTCGCACTGACGAACAGAAACTCCATACTAAGGCTGAATCAGGACGGATGAGCTTGCCAAACAAAGCGAAGTCCAATACTGCACGAATCCTGTACAGTATATGGAGCAGTGACATGAGCGGAAGGTTGTCGTTCTTACCCGGGGAGATCTCATCAACGAGATAATTTCGTAGTAACAACGAATGATGAGAAGTCAGCCAATTTTTTTGTGACGAGTAATCGCAGGAA
>NZ_BAAGIQ010000409.1:0-255 GCF_054658175.1 Alkalibacterium sp. s-m-28 | reverse complement strand
CAATCGTTGTGTGGGCAATCATGATGTCATATTTTCGTCCGTAGACTTCTTTCCCGAGCTGTAAATAAGATTTACAGTACTTGAAGAACGTCTCAATGTCCCACCGTTTTCCGTATAGACGAATGATTTCTTCATTTTCCATCTCGATATCTGTGGATAATAACGCTAGCCAATTACGCTTGCCCTTACTGTTGCGATTTTTAACAAAAATGATTTTTGCTTTAATCTCTTTCCCTTGATCATTGAGCCCTAGGC
>NZ_BAAGIQ010000408.1:0-255 GCF_054658175.1 Alkalibacterium sp. s-m-28 | reverse complement strand
TAATGACTGCAGCGTGACCAAACCAGCTATCAAAGAGAATCGTGTTTGCTTTTAAACGGTTTAAAGGTAGCGCATTAAGTAAATCAAACATGGTTTCTGTTGCTTTCTTTTGAGCTTCTTGACGGCGCTTATATCCAACGGTCCGTTTGTCTACTCGCTCATCTGCTTCACTTAAGCGATTGGCTTTCTTTTTGGAGCTGAGAAAAGATTTTGCCAACGGAATAAAGGTGAGACCATCACTCCAACCTAGAGTAA
>NZ_BAAGIQ010000407.1:0-255 GCF_054658175.1 Alkalibacterium sp. s-m-28 | reverse complement strand
AGCCGCTTTTACCTCTATGAAAAAGATCAGCTTCACCCGGTTGAACCGGTCGATAAAATCAGCAACAGCCAGATCAAGCGCAAGCAGTATCGGATGACAGAAGGAGGAATCAAATGAGTCAGTCAGCATTTTCTTATTACGGATTAACCACCAATCCGTTCACAAAAGACCACCCTTATACCTTTAAAAGTACGGATTACCTGGAGATGCACGCCCGTTTAGACCAAGTGGTCTCTCAAAAGGGTATCGGTCTCT
>NZ_BAAGIQ010000406.1:0-255 GCF_054658175.1 Alkalibacterium sp. s-m-28 | reverse complement strand
GTTCCTTGTCTGCTGTGTACACTTTAAACTGACGCGTATATCCCTGTTTATCCACACGTGTGCTGTAGTGGGTAAAACTAAACCGCACACCGTCCAGGTCGGTATAAGCATCTTCTATTTCGTCATATGACCAATTATCCCGGCGTTTCGGATCTTGTTTATATTTTTTCTTTTGTTCTGCGTTATACATGCCGTAAGGGATCAAAGGGATCTTTTCATAGTCATCGATGATGGATTCATAGTTTTCTTCACTGC
>NZ_BAAGIQ010000405.1:0-255 GCF_054658175.1 Alkalibacterium sp. s-m-28 | reverse complement strand
ATCCAGAGTTGAAACTGATTAACGTTGAAACCATTGTAGAAAACCCGCGGGTTATTCATCGTTTTTCTAAAGTCTGGACAGAAGAAAAGAATGATAAATTAGACGCCCAAATCATTGCTGAGTTTTTAACAACTGGAAAGCATACGAAAACTCAACCACGAGAAGAAAAATTCGTTGCTCTCCTACGTTTTACTCGTACACGCTATCAGATGATTCGTCAGATGACCGAAGCCCAGCAGCACTACGTGGAAAATC
>NZ_BAAGIQ010000404.1:0-255 GCF_054658175.1 Alkalibacterium sp. s-m-28 | reverse complement strand
AAGTCCGATACTGCCCGAATCCTGTACAGTAAATGGAGCAGTGACATGAGCAGAAGGTTGTCGTTCTTACCCGGGGAGGTCTCGTCAGCGCTTAGTAGTAACAACGAATGGCGAGAAGTCAGCCAATGTTTTTGTGACGAGTAACCGCAGGAACAGAGGTCATAGTAGGGAAAATGTACCGAAGGACCGAACAGTATCAATACTTTGAAGATTGGAGGTTAGGCATTATGACAAACGCAGAAAACAACCACAAGG
>NZ_BAAGIQ010000403.1:0-255 GCF_054658175.1 Alkalibacterium sp. s-m-28 | reverse complement strand
ACCTGAAAGATCTCTACAGAGTGCTCAAGAAAAAGCGTGGCCGTGCGAAAATTAAAGCATCTGTCGTTGTCAGCTTAGGATTGAACGATAATAATGAAGACATCCAGGCTAAGATAATATTTGTTCGTGACAATCGCAGAGGCAAGAAAAACTGGCTAGCTCTTCTGTCAACTGACGTTGACTTGCCAGATGAGGAAATCATTCGTTTATATGGAAAACGCTGGCAGATCGAGACCTTCTTCAAATACAGTAAAT
>NZ_BAAGIQ010000402.1:0-255 GCF_054658175.1 Alkalibacterium sp. s-m-28 | reverse complement strand
TTGAACGCATGAATGACGAGTCCATTCCAATGAAATGGCTGACTGGCGACACATCCGTTACCTATAAAACAATCAATAATTTTCGTTCTAGTGAACATGCCAAGCGCCTGATCAAATATGCTTTCGTTCTGTTCACTTCACTACTCCAAGAGAATGGCCTGCTTCATGAGGAGGCTTTGTTTATTGACGGCACGAAACTTCAAGCTGATGCCAATATTTACTCCTTCACTTGGAAGAAGGCCATCGATCGTTATG
>NZ_BAAGIQ010000401.1:0-255 GCF_054658175.1 Alkalibacterium sp. s-m-28 | reverse complement strand
GGTCCATGATGCCAGATTTTAAAAAGTTCCAAATATTTCTCAACACTATTTTATCTTGAATATAGTATTCGAGGTTATTTCTTAGTACTTGATGGTTGATTGTATCAAAGTAATTCTTCAAATCGCAGTCTACTACTATCTTATAACCTTCTTCATAATAACCAATCACTCGCTCAATTGCTTGGTGAGCGTTGCGACCTTTACGAAAGCCGTAACTATATTCTGAGAAATAGGGGTCTATAATTGGGTCAATCA
>NZ_BAAGIQ010000400.1:0-255 GCF_054658175.1 Alkalibacterium sp. s-m-28 | reverse complement strand
GATGGGCGCAATCACTTGAAACTTCGCTAATGCCACTTCTTCACGCTGTTTTTCATTCATTTCTTTGTCTTCCTCTCTTATATAGACTACTGCCACCTTACTACAGTCGTCTGCTTTCCAGCAGAGGGAAAAGTCGGTGAAATGAGAAAAAGAATCGATGATGGATCAGCGTGCTGTGAGAACTTGCATGAAGGCATACCCATAGCTTTCTTTATAGCTCTGTAAAAATACCGGATACTCTTCCAATGGAAGGTG
>NZ_BAAGIQ010000399.1:0-255 GCF_054658175.1 Alkalibacterium sp. s-m-28 | reverse complement strand
GGTTATCCAGTCGTGATTTTTATCAGGAATTAGCCATTGAACTGGGACTGGAACCGAGCCACAAAAAGGTCGTCAATTTTCGCAACATCCAGGAACGCATTCGCCAATTAGAGAGTCAGCGTATCACACCAGTCATTGTCCTGGATGAAGCCCAATTTTTGTCAATGGACATCTTTGAAGAACTGCTTCTTTTATTGAATTTTCAACGAGATACGGTCTCAAACACAGTGGTCTTACTTATTGGCACTGCCAGTC
>NZ_BAAGIQ010000398.1:0-255 GCF_054658175.1 Alkalibacterium sp. s-m-28 | reverse complement strand
TGCGATTGTCCCGAACAAATATTATCTTAGCCTGGATGTCTTCATTATTATCGTTCAATCCTAAGCTGACAACGACAGATGCTTTAATTTTCGCACGGCCACGCTTTTTCTTGAGCACTCTGTAGAGGTCTTTCAGGTTATACTTTTGTCCATTGTATCCGTACGTTGTACGCGTAGGTTTAAGCATGCAGATGACTTGAAGCGGATAATCAGTGACCACTTGTTTGATGGTTTTAGGATAAGCGAACCAGCTGT
>NZ_BAAGIQ010000397.1:0-255 GCF_054658175.1 Alkalibacterium sp. s-m-28 | reverse complement strand
ATCCCATGAAAAACCGTGAATTGAAACCTGGCTATAATCTTCAAGTTGCTTCTAGTAATCAATACGTCATTGACTACGATATCTTTTCAAATCCTACGGATACGCGAACGCTACTTCCATTTTTATCAGCCATTTCTACACTGGACTTATTCAAATATATTGTCGCAGATGCTGGATATGGCAGTGAAGAAAACTATGAATCCATCATCGATGACTATGAAAAGATCCCTTTGATCCCTTACGGCATGTATAACG
>NZ_BAAGIQ010000396.1:0-255 GCF_054658175.1 Alkalibacterium sp. s-m-28 | reverse complement strand
TGCTTCGCTCATTGTAGATACGCTGCCAAGCTTGTGTGCCTCTTGCGGGATGATTGTACTTTCTGGCATCATCCATTTGTTTTACCTTATAGACTTTTTGACACAGCCCCGCATTTTTTAAGGGGCATTCCCGGCAATGGGCTTCTGGTCGAACATACTTGAGGGCACCATAACGTTTATCATAGCTGTCGTACTTATAGCTGTGTTCACGAAAACAGGTAGGGGCATAATGGTCATCAACTTCCCCATTATGTT
>NZ_BAAGIQ010000395.1:0-255 GCF_054658175.1 Alkalibacterium sp. s-m-28 | reverse complement strand
AGAGACCGATACCCTTTTGAGAGACCACTTGGTCTAAACGGGCGTGCATCTCCAGGTAATCCGTACTTTTAAAGGTATAAGGGTGGTCTTTTGTGAACGGATTGGTGGTTAATCCGTAATAAGAAAAGGCTGACTGACTCATTTGATTCCTCCTTCTGTCATCCGATACTGCTTGCGCTTGATCTGGCTGTTGCTGATTTTATCGACCGGTTCAACCGGGTGAAGCTGATCTTTTTCATAGAGGTAAAAGCGGCT
>NZ_BAAGIQ010000394.1:0-255 GCF_054658175.1 Alkalibacterium sp. s-m-28 | reverse complement strand
AAAACAGCTCACCGATGGTGCGCGGATCCTTCTCTTCACGGGATATTAAGGCGAACATCATATACCGGGTAAAAACAACCGCAGTATGGGCAACCATATTGTCATAATCACGAGCAGAAAATTCATTAGAGAGCTTAAGGTAAGATTTACTGTATTTGAAGAAGGTCTCGATCTGCCAGCGTTTTCCATATAAACGAATGATTTCCTCATCTGGCAAGTCAACGTCAGTTGACAGAAGAGCTAGCCAGTTTTTCT
>NZ_BAAGIQ010000393.1:0-256 GCF_054658175.1 Alkalibacterium sp. s-m-28 | reverse complement strand
TGAGAGCGTACATTGAGATAAGTGCCTGCTTGGTTTGTCTTCTTTTTATTTTAAAATTAAGTATACATTTCTCTAGCCTTTCCGTTGACGGAGTGATATAATTAAATAAAAGAACATACGTTCGTTTGTAGGAGAGAGGTGAAGCGAGTGAAAAAAGAACAGACCGATACCTGTGTTAAAGTGCTCAAAGTAAAATTAAAGCCGACTAAAGAACAAGCAGCTGAATTGACCCGGCTATCCAAAGAGTATATTTATC
>NZ_BAAGIQ010000392.1:0-256 GCF_054658175.1 Alkalibacterium sp. s-m-28 | reverse complement strand
TAAGGGGCCTATATTGTCTAGATACTTCGTCCTCGTTGGTTAAACCAATGACTTGAGTGATATCGAAGTTCAGGCCGTGTTGGGCCAGGAAATGTTGTGCCAGTTTGTAAATGGGGTTTCCGTCAACGGTGAGGTTTAAATCCTCAGGGATTTCGCTAGCTATATAGTGGTCGAGCACATCGTGAATGGCCCTGATTGCTAATTCAGTATTGCGTTTTTCAGACACTCTTTGGGATAAGATGATTTTATTCTTTGC
>NZ_BAAGIQ010000391.1:0-256 GCF_054658175.1 Alkalibacterium sp. s-m-28 | reverse complement strand
ACGTCACTACTTAAATTGTTTAAACGTCTTAAGTTAGCTACCGTTGTATTGTTTGCAACGGCAATATGTGACAAGGTGTCCCCACGTACAACCGTATGTGTTCTTTGGTTTGACACAGGTGTTGGTGTTGGTGCTGGTGCCGGTGTCGGTGTTACCTGTGCTTCACCCACAACCAATCGTTGACCAATTCGAATCACGTCACTACTTAAATTGTTTAAACGTCTTAAGTTAGCTACCGTTGTATTGTTTGCAACGG
>NZ_BAAGIQ010000390.1:0-256 GCF_054658175.1 Alkalibacterium sp. s-m-28 | reverse complement strand
GAGGATTTAAACCTCATCGTTGATGGAAACCCCATTTACAAACTGGCACAACATTTCCTGGCCCAACACGGCCTGAACTTCGATATCACTCAAGTCATTGGTTTAACCAACGAGGACGAAGTATCTAGGCAATATAGGCCCCTTAAACAAATCATCGAACGATTGAACCGGACTTACAAAGGCAATTACCGTGGCACCCATGGATTTAAATCTCAAAATGGTGCACGTGCTCATGTCGCTTGCTTTACTGCCTGCT
>NZ_BAAGIQ010000389.1:0-257 GCF_054658175.1 Alkalibacterium sp. s-m-28 | reverse complement strand
GCTGGTCTAAACTGACAAACGTGCTGGAATAAACAGATTCTGTCGCTTAATTGCCTCATTTTCTTAAATAAAACTGCCGGAATAAAGTGACATTTACTGGCTGGATTATTTTGCTTTTCTACAAGTAGCCATTCATCTTATGGACAGAGATTTGTTATGTAAAGTTATTAATTATTATGTTGAATTCATAGGCTTTTCGTGTTTCTAACTGTACATAATATAGTATCCTTAATTTAAAAGCATTATGGTGGTAAGTC
>NZ_BAAGIQ010000388.1:0-258 GCF_054658175.1 Alkalibacterium sp. s-m-28 | reverse complement strand
TCACCCTTGTGACCTTAACTGAAACCATTCAAGTGTTTGTCAAGGGCAAATGCGGCTCCGATTGGTATAGTCAGTGGGCCTTCACCACCTTTAATTTTTAGTTTTCATAAAAAATTTGACAGTTCCGTACTTCGAGACACCTAGGAAACTATAGATGCTCTATATAAGTGGATTTAGGGTTTTCTCTTTTGAGTTTTCCCTCCACTTATTTTCTTTTTTTAAATTTTTTCACATTTTTATGCTTATTACTTGACTTTT
>NZ_BAAGIQ010000387.1:0-258 GCF_054658175.1 Alkalibacterium sp. s-m-28 | reverse complement strand
AAATTAAAACAACTGGGGATAGAACACGATGATGCACTCAAAATGGCTGGTAGCCGAAAGGCTTACTGGAGGCTCTCGCGAAGTAAAACTTTACATCGTGCCATAACAAATAAGAAGCTCGAACAGTTGTAGAAATTAAAAGATTTAATACTACTGTATGAACGTTAGAGATATTCAAGTTATTGAACCGCCGTATACGAGAACCGTACGTACGGTGGTGTGAGAGGTCGACTAGTCAATTAATGACTAGTCTCCTAC
>NZ_BAAGIQ010000386.1:0-259 GCF_054658175.1 Alkalibacterium sp. s-m-28 | reverse complement strand
TCGCTTAACGAATCATTTAAAACATAAACCTGGCGTCTCAATTCAAGTTGACTGGAGTGGTTCAACCATGAGTTTATTAAATCCAGACACAGGTGAAATAACCACTGTCTATCTGTTTGTAGGAGCTGTGTTTTCCTGACTTTAGTAGTTTTCAATGAGAATAAATTGTAAAAGTGTTGATTTAATCAATAAATCAACACTTTTTATTTCTTTTTTAGTTGTCCACTTATGTACGTTTATGATATAATCTATTTATGGA
>NZ_BAAGIQ010000385.1:0-259 GCF_054658175.1 Alkalibacterium sp. s-m-28 | reverse complement strand
TCCTTATACCGATCAAAATAAGATTTCGGCCGTTGCCGATTCAATTAAAGACAGGGTGATTTGAACCTGTTGCTGTTTTACACCTATTTCTAAAACCTTTGTTGTTAAAAGATCCAACCGCCTTAAACTGCCTTGGGCATGGCTGATTAAGGACGTGAGTGCGTTCTCATCAAAGATACGAAGACTGCCTTCGGCACTCTTGAGTTTTGCCTCCACGTATTGTCTCGCTTCATCTTGCTGAATACCCGTACAGTGATAA
>NZ_BAAGIQ010000384.1:0-260 GCF_054658175.1 Alkalibacterium sp. s-m-28 | reverse complement strand
ATGGGCGTGGATTTAGGACTCAAAGTCCCAGCTGTGGCAGTCACCGATGACGAACAAGTGCGCTTTTTCGGAAACGGACGGCGAAACAAATATATGAAACGACAATTTCGTTCGGAAAGAAAAGCACAGGGGAACGAAAGAAGCTGAATGCCATCCGCCACTCAAAAGACAAAGAACAACGATGGATGAAAGACCAAGACCACAAGGTTAGTCGTCAAATCATTGATTTTGCAAAAGATAACCACATTTCTGTCATTCGC
>NZ_BAAGIQ010000383.1:0-260 GCF_054658175.1 Alkalibacterium sp. s-m-28 | reverse complement strand
ACAACCAAAACAGTTCGCAAAATAGTTTTTTTGTTCTTCATTTGGGTAGAGCCGATACTTATAAGCTTTCAACATATTCTTCACCTCCTCTTACGCTTTGTTACTTGATTATACTGTGAAAATACCGTACAATCAAGTCGGAGGTGAGTATATGTCTGACAAAGAGCGCGTAGAAATACGTATGCCAAAAGTTATTCTAGAAAAAGTAGACGCATACCAAAAAGAAAATGGACTGCCTACAAGAACGGCAGCTATCCTTG
>NZ_BAAGIQ010000382.1:0-261 GCF_054658175.1 Alkalibacterium sp. s-m-28 | reverse complement strand
ATGGGCGTGGATTTAGGACTCAAAGTCCCAGCTGTGGCAGTCACCGATGACGAACAAGTGCGCTTTTTCGGAAACGGACGGCGAAACAAATATATGAAACGACAATTTCGTTCGGAAAGAAAAGCACTTGGGGGACGAAAGAAGCTGAATGCCATCCGCCACTCAAAAGACAAAGAACAACGATGGATGAAAGACCAAGACCACAAGGTTAGTCGTCAAATCATTGATTTTGCAAAAGATAACCACATTTCTGTCATTCGC
>NZ_BAAGIQ010000381.1:0-261 GCF_054658175.1 Alkalibacterium sp. s-m-28 | reverse complement strand
AAACATCGTGATTAAGTTCAGAGAGATGGCTACCTACAAAAGGATACGCTGGAAGCAAAAGAATATGTAGGAGTGCGTAGGGGCGTAACACAGAAATGAATAGACAAAATGATATCTCATTAATCGATCGAGTAGTCGATAGAAAGAATATAAAGCTTGCCATCAAGAAAGTTAAAAAGAACAAAGGCAAGCCAGGTGTAGACGGCATGACTGTCGATGAACTAGATGCACACATGGCAGAATTTGGTTCACATATCATTC
>NZ_BAAGIQ010000380.1:0-262 GCF_054658175.1 Alkalibacterium sp. s-m-28 | reverse complement strand
GACGAAGCCGGACGGCTTTTGAATGAATGGTTCGAATCGTTAGGTGTCACACCTGGTATTGTCTCCGCTCTTCATACCTTTGGATCTAAACTAGAATTTAACCCTCATATCCATATGCTTGTGACAATGGGTGGGGTGACAAAGGATGGGAAATGGAAGCAATATGACTATATTCCTTACGTCAAACTAAGAAAACAGTGGCAGACGGTCGTCTTAAAATTGATCCGAAAGGTGCTTTCGGAGCGAGCCAAAAAGCAAGTCC
>NZ_BAAGIQ010000379.1:0-264 GCF_054658175.1 Alkalibacterium sp. s-m-28 | reverse complement strand
TGTGCGGTGACGATGGCGGGAAGGATCCACCTGTTCCCATTCCGAACACAGCCGTTAAGCTTCCCAGCGCCGAGGATAGTGAAGGGTTTCCCTTTGTGAAAGCAGGACGTTGCCGTGCAGCTCTTTTATTTTTTTAAAATGGAGGTTTAGCTCAGTTGGGAGAGCATCTGCCTTACAAGCAGAGGGTCAGCGGTTCGAGCCCGTTAACCTCCATAGATCCATGAGCCGTTAGCTCAGTTGGTAGAGCAACTGACTTTTAATCAG
>NZ_BAAGIQ010000378.1:0-264 GCF_054658175.1 Alkalibacterium sp. s-m-28 | reverse complement strand
ATAAAATCATCTTATCCCAAAGAGTGTCTGAAAAACGCAATACTGAATTAGCAATCAGGGCCATTCACGATGTGCTCGACCACTATATAGCTAGCGAAATCCCTGAGGATTTAAACCTCATCGTTGACGGAAACCCTATTTACAAACTGGCACAACATTTCCTGGCCCAACACGGCCTGAACTTCGATATCACTCAAGTCATTGGTTTAACCAACGAGGACGAAGTATCTAGACAATATAGGCCCCTTAAACAAATCATCGAAC
>NZ_BAAGIQ010000377.1:0-265 GCF_054658175.1 Alkalibacterium sp. s-m-28 | reverse complement strand
AAGCAGAAGAAGCTATTAATCTTCTTACATCTTTTTCGCTGAGTCATACGACCATTCATACTATCACTCAAAAAGTCGGTGAAACCATTCAAGAATGGACAGAAACAGCACCTCTTCAAGACGAGACGTCTCAGAAAAATAAGAAAAAAACGCCTGTCTTATTTATTGAAGGTGACGGGTTAATGCTTACAAAAGGCAAGGAGAAAAAACGTCCTGAGATTCATCGTGTTCAGTTTCATGAAGGGGTAGAGTATAAAGGAAAACA
>NZ_BAAGIQ010000376.1:0-267 GCF_054658175.1 Alkalibacterium sp. s-m-28 | reverse complement strand
CGTCTGTAATCTTTTTGGATAGTTTGTGCAAGAAATCTTTGCGCTGATTGGCAATCTTCTCGTGCTTTTTGGCTACCTTTAAGCGTGCTTTATTGCGGTTCTTACCGCCTTTTTGTTTGAGGGATAATGACCGTTGCGCTTTCTTCAGCTTCTTTTCGGACTTGTACAGCGGTTTTGGATTTTTGTGCTTCTCAGTTTCCCCTAAATCATTGGTGGTGATCGCAAAATCAGAAATACCCAAATCAATCCCGATCTTCCGTTCAACTA
>NZ_BAAGIQ010000375.1:0-267 GCF_054658175.1 Alkalibacterium sp. s-m-28 | reverse complement strand
CACGCTGCCATGCGCCTGATTCTTATTTGTACTTAAACAATAAACAGATAGGCCAGCGGTATTGTAAGGTGTGTCATCACACTCATGTTCCTGGAAAAGAATCACAGAAGCCTCGTCTTATTCGTTGCCCGCACTGTATGGGGGGCACTGGAGAAAATCAAAACCCGGGAAGGGTTCGAGATTTTCAAATGTAAAAAGAAAGCCTGCCCGTACTACCAACAGCGAATGCGTGAGATCCATAGAGATTCATATCTGAAAGCCACTTAT
>NZ_BAAGIQ010000374.1:0-268 GCF_054658175.1 Alkalibacterium sp. s-m-28 | reverse complement strand
TTAGTTGAACGGAAGATCGGGATTGATTTGGGTATTTCGGATTTTGCGGTCACCACCAATGATTTAGGGGAGACTGAGAAGCACAAAAATCCAAAACCTCTTTACAAGTCCGAAAAGAAGCTGAAGAGAGCGCAACGGTCGTTATCCCTCAAACAAAAAGGCGGTAAGAACCGCAATAAAGCACGCTTAAAGGTAGCCAAAAAGCACGAGAAGATTGCCAATCAGCGCAAAGATTTCTTGCACAAACTATCCAAAAAGATTACAGACG
>NZ_BAAGIQ010000373.1:0-268 GCF_054658175.1 Alkalibacterium sp. s-m-28 | reverse complement strand
CTCCGAAGAAAAGGAGGATGTACTTCTACATCTTCAGAAAAAATACAAAAGAACAATGAAGACCATCTAAAACCGACGGTTTTCATTGTTCTTTTTGTTTGTTAAGAGCTGGTTTTTTCCCAGCCCCATGCTGGCTTTTTCTCATGTGCGCCCGGCATGGGCGACAACTTGGTGGTGAAAGTCCACTACAGACTTGGCAGTAGGAACTGTTAGCGAAAGACAAGGGTGTCCGCCGTGAGGCGGAATCTGAAGGAAGTCGGACGCAAAT
>NZ_BAAGIQ010000372.1:0-268 GCF_054658175.1 Alkalibacterium sp. s-m-28 | reverse complement strand
CGTCTGTAATCTTTTTGGATAGTTTGTGCAAGAAATCTTTGCGCTGATTGGCAATCTTCTCGTGCTTTTTGGCCACTTGAATGCGTGCTTTATTGCGGTTCTTACCGCCTTTTTGTTTGAGGGATAACGACCGTTGCGCTTTCTTCAGCTTCTTTTCGGACTTGTAAAGAGGTTTTGGATTTTTGTGCTTCTCAGTCTCCCCTAAATCATTGGTGGTGACCGCAAAATCCGAAATACCCAAATCAATCCCGATCTTCCGTTCAACTAA
>NZ_BAAGIQ010000371.1:0-269 GCF_054658175.1 Alkalibacterium sp. s-m-28 | reverse complement strand
CACTGATTAAAAGTCAGTTGCTCTACCAACTGAGCTAACGGCTCATGGATCTATGGAGGTTAACGGGCTCGAACCGCTGACCCTCTGCTTGTAAGGCAGATGCTCTCCCAACTGAGCTAAACCTCCAAATATCTCTGAAAATAAAAAAAGAGCTGCACGGCAACGTCCTGCTTTCACAAAGGGAAACCCTTCACTATCCTCGGCGCTGGGAAGCTTAACGGCTGTGTTCGGAATGGGAACAGGTGGATCCTTCCCGCCATCGTCACCGC
>NZ_BAAGIQ010000370.1:0-273 GCF_054658175.1 Alkalibacterium sp. s-m-28 | reverse complement strand
AGCATTTAATGGGTGTGCTTTTACTACTAATAATTTGGTCATAATTATATATCCTTTCGTCAATATTTGTGAATTATTTCACATTTTTATTATATCAAACTATACTCTTATGTCAAGTGTATTTTGCAAGAAAAAAATCCATAAGAGCAGGAATTTTTTCCATACCTTTGCTGCACCGTTTTATTTAGTTTTTGTGTTGCGATAATGCGTTCGTGAAGCGGTAACTTTTACCAGAAAACGAGAAAATATGAGCGTGATGAATTAAGCGATCAA
>NZ_BAAGIQ010000369.1:0-274 GCF_054658175.1 Alkalibacterium sp. s-m-28 | reverse complement strand
ACGGTAGCTAACTTAAGACGTTTAAACAATTTAAGTAGTGACGTGATTCGAATTGGTCAACGATTGGTTGTGGGTGAAGCACAGGTAACACCGACACCTGTGTCAAACCAAAGAACACATACGGTTGTACGTGGGGACACCTTGTCACATATTGCCGTTGCAAACAATACAACGGTAGCTAACTTAAGACGGTTGAACAATCTAAGCAGTGACGTGATTCAAATTGGTCAACGATTGGTTGTGGGTGGAGCACAGGCAACACCAGCGCCAACAC
>NZ_BAAGIQ010000368.1:0-275 GCF_054658175.1 Alkalibacterium sp. s-m-28 | reverse complement strand
ATAGCTAATCCTCATTCCTTTTAAATGTATCTCTATTATAACATATTACTACATAGTACTACAATATAAGTCTATCAAATTTGACAAAAAAATAAAGCCATAACAGGCTTTGTGTCACTTTTTATTGGTTCCAGCTGTTAAACTCCCGCATTATCTCTAGCTACTCCTGAAGATTAGTCGTTAATCTTCAGGAGTTACCAATCAAATTGCATTGACTCCTTACAATAAGCGGTTATTTTTCGCATCCGAAAAATGTCATCTAGAATCAGCCTCAA
>NZ_BAAGIQ010000367.1:0-275 GCF_054658175.1 Alkalibacterium sp. s-m-28 | reverse complement strand
GGACTGCCTTTTGAGCCTACCCATATCCGATTCCTCTGTCTGCATGAAACCTGTGCAGACAAGAATGGAGTTCGTAGGAAGCCCCCACTTCAAAATCCGGAGGATTTAAGTGGTGGGTAGTTCACTCTATAAGGTATACTCGGGGTAGAAAGGAACTGTCAAATTTTTTATGAAAACTAAAAATTAAAGGTGGTGAAGGCCCACTGACTATACCAATCGGAGCCGCATTTGCCCTTGACAAACACTTGAATGGTTTCAGTTAAGGTCACAAGGGT
>NZ_BAAGIQ010000366.1:0-275 GCF_054658175.1 Alkalibacterium sp. s-m-28 | reverse complement strand
CCGGGCTTTAATGGTGGATAAGAAGAATAGAAATTTTGATTTGCTAAAACACAAATTAGGGACACTACGTGTCACCAAAAAGTCAAATAAATGGATAGCGCAAATCGCTGTGACAATCTCCACCACCGAGAAAACAGGCACGAAAGTCATGGGCGTGGATTTAGGACTCAAAGTCCCAGCTGTGGCAGTCACCGATGACGAACAAGTGCGCTTTTTCGGAAACGGACGGCGAAACAAATATATGAAACGACAATTTCGTTCGGAAAGAAAAGCAC
>NZ_BAAGIQ010000365.1:0-275 GCF_054658175.1 Alkalibacterium sp. s-m-28 | reverse complement strand
GAAATACCCAAATCAATCCCGATCTTCCGTTCAACTAATTGGGGCGTTTCGTCCGCTGATTCCACAAGAATGGATATAAAATATTTTCCCGATTTATTCATTGATATCGTACATGATTTAATCTTGCCTTGAAAAGTACGATGCTGGACAAGCTTTACACATCCGATTTTAGGCAGTTTGATCTTACCATCTTCAATTCGGATATTTCCCCCTTGATTGTTGGTGGTATAACTCGCTTTTGAACGGTGTTTGGATTTGAATTTTGGAAATCCAAT
>NZ_BAAGIQ010000364.1:0-276 GCF_054658175.1 Alkalibacterium sp. s-m-28 | reverse complement strand
AGTGGTACTCACATTTTACCAAAGAGAGCTGTCTTTTTCTTTACCTTTAAGCTGATTAATCTAAATAATCCTTATAATGTAAAGGATAGAACGGAGTTCTTAGGGGTGCGAAACTTGAGTTATAAAGTATCGAAGAAAAGTCATCACTCCCCCCTGTTTCAGATTACGCCAAAGATATGTTTCTAAGAATTAGTACAAACTACAACATCACTCTCATCGAATGGAATGAAGATAGAGACCACATTCATATCCTGTTCAAAGCTCACCCTAACACAG
>NZ_BAAGIQ010000363.1:0-277 GCF_054658175.1 Alkalibacterium sp. s-m-28 | reverse complement strand
AAATAATAAAAAAAATTATTAAAGATACAAAAATAGCAAAATAGTACCCTATTTTGAGCATTTTTAAACCCCGGTAAATCCCTTAGTGTAGGGATTTATCGGGGTTTTGGGTGTTAAAGATGAGATTATACTCTATACGTGTATGAAAATATACCGAACATACTCAAAAAATATTCGAATATATCACAGGGCTTTCGAGTTCGCCAAAGCGAACCCTCATCCCTGCCGAGCTATCATCCCACGATTGAAACCGTGGGTTTTCTCGCTCGGAAAACTG
>NZ_BAAGIQ010000362.1:0-279 GCF_054658175.1 Alkalibacterium sp. s-m-28 | reverse complement strand
TGGAATAAAGTGTTCATTGACGCTCGTCTGACAGCCGCATTGGTTGATCGACTGATTCACCATGCTCACATATTAAGCTTTACCGGAGAGAGTTTTCGACTAAAGAATGCACTATCCAAACACAAATGTAAAGAACAGTTATAAAATGTAGAAAAATGACAATGTAAAATTGTTGGTTTTCCTACATTTTTTATATACTCTTCTTATCCCCTATAGAATTGGAGTGGAATAGGAATGAGAAGAGATATCAGAGAAGGAGTGAAAAAACATATGATTGAT
>NZ_BAAGIQ010000361.1:0-279 GCF_054658175.1 Alkalibacterium sp. s-m-28 | reverse complement strand
AGAGGACAATGAACGGGTACTTATTCTGGATGATTCCATGTTTAGCCGTAATCGAAGCAAAAAAGTCGAGTTGTTAGCTAAAAACTATGATCATGCGAGCGGAAAATATATGAAAGGCTTTCGTATGTTGACTCTAGGTTGGAGTGATGGTTTCACCTTTATTCCGTTGGCAAAATCTTTTCTCAGCTCCAAAAAGAAAGCCAATCGCTTAAGTGAAGCAGATGAGCGAGTAGACAAACGGACCGTTGGATATAAACGCCGTCAAGAAGCTCAAAAGAA
>NZ_BAAGIQ010000360.1:0-282 GCF_054658175.1 Alkalibacterium sp. s-m-28 | reverse complement strand
TTGATTTATTTATGCAGGTTCTTGTGCAGTTAATAGCCGGTTACTCAACGGATTCTTCAGCCAATTGGCTGCGTCACGATCCAGTTTTTCAGCAGGGGCTAAATAAAACGACCTTAGGTTCACAGTCAATGGTTTCTCGTTTTATTCATCAACTATCGGAGGAGAATATCGTTCAACTTCAATCAATTGCCAAGGCATTGACCACTATCTATATCGGCCAGAAAAATACACAGCATATGATCATTGACGTGGATTCTACTCACTCAGACACCTTCGGAAAAC
>NZ_BAAGIQ010000359.1:0-283 GCF_054658175.1 Alkalibacterium sp. s-m-28 | reverse complement strand
TCCCTCCTGGAGTACGTGTCTTAGTCGACAACCTAATTGTACCATATGGGGGGGTCCTTTTTTCTATGTTTTAAAAAAGTTGATTTATCAGGTGTTAAACACGACAAATAATTATGAAATTGGCTCAACTATCAAAAAGAAAAGACACCGATGTCTAAGTAAACTGGACCCTATAGAATAGACACGGATAAAAAACCCTTATTCGTTCTCTATTTTATAGGGTTCTTTATTGTATAATGAACCCAACTATATGAGTTCAAAGGAGAGCGTTGACATGGGAAGA
>NZ_BAAGIQ010000358.1:0-284 GCF_054658175.1 Alkalibacterium sp. s-m-28 | reverse complement strand
AATGTTGTTGTGGTGACTACATTTTACCAAAGAGAGGTGTCATTTTGTGTGTTTTTTGATAATTATTTATAAGAAGTTTCAATAACCGCAAGGGTTAAACCTGGATATTCAACTGCAAAACTTGAGTATCTAATATATGTATATGTCGAGTATATACGAGTGAACTAGGAAACTCCAAGGAATAATTGGGGGAATAGCTCTTAAATGAGCATACAATTGATTGGTTTTTACAGCACTATTGGATTTATCTCGTCAAACAGGTTTTGGTTTGATGGTCTAGAAAA
>NZ_BAAGIQ010000357.1:0-284 GCF_054658175.1 Alkalibacterium sp. s-m-28 | reverse complement strand
ATGACAAACGCAGAAAACAACCACAAGGTTGGCAAGCTACAAAGGGATAAGCTGGAAGCGAAAGAGTATGTAGATGTGCGGAGTAATCGCCTAGGTGAACATAAAGACAAGTATGGTGAGTCTCTTAGCAACAAGGCTACAAAGTAGCCGTCGATTACGATTTGAAACAATGCTTTGATACACTCAATCATGATAAGCTGATGTATTACCTCGAACAGTATATACAGGATAAGATGATTCTGAAAATTATCCGTAAGTTCTTACAGAGCGGTGTCATAGATCTG
>NZ_BAAGIQ010000356.1:0-286 GCF_054658175.1 Alkalibacterium sp. s-m-28 | reverse complement strand
TTCTAAAATTACTATACATAAAAGAGACTAGTAAGTGGACTTGATGTGCGAATTGATTGCCTTGAAGTGCAAATTCGAGCAGATAGCAGAGGCGGACTTGATTCGTGAATTGGTGGACTCGGATTGGATATTGATGGACTTGTGAGCGCGAAATAATCAACGGATTGGGTAACGTCCAGGGCGAGACAAATAAGGCCGACAACATAGCGTTTATGGGGAATGACATAATCCGGAAGGATCCGTGATAGACAAGAACAGTTAGCGCAACGTACGCGAGCGATCTGTA
>NZ_BAAGIQ010000355.1:0-287 GCF_054658175.1 Alkalibacterium sp. s-m-28 | reverse complement strand
TCTATCCATCCAGCCAGATTTGTTCTGCCTGTGGACACCGTGACGGCAAGAAACCCCTCCACATACGGGAATGGGAGTGCCCTAATTGCGGGGAGTATCTGGACCGAGACATCAATGCCAGCAAGAATCTTTTGGCGTTAGCCAAGTAAAAGAAAACCTATGGGGGCTGGGAAAAAACTCCCCTAAAATGAATACATCCCTCGACCGATTTTGAGAAAAAATGGTCGAGGGATGTTTCTTTTTTAAAGACAAAATGAGCCCCACCGGCTATAATTGAAGTACCAACA
>NZ_BAAGIQ010000354.1:0-290 GCF_054658175.1 Alkalibacterium sp. s-m-28 | reverse complement strand
AACGAGCCTACAAAAATTTCTTCCGGGATAAATCCATTGGATTTCCAAAATTCAAATCCAAACACCGTTCAAAAGCGAGTTATACCACCAACAATCAAGGGGGAAATATCCGAATTGAAGATGGTAAAATCAAACTGCCTAAAATCGGATGTGTAACGCTTGTCCAGCATCGTACTTTTCAAGGCAAGATTAAATCATGTACGATATCAATGAATAAATCGGGAAAATATTTTATATCCATTCTTGTGGAATCAGCGGACGAAACGCCCCAATTAGTTGAACGGAAGATC
>NZ_BAAGIQ010000353.1:0-291 GCF_054658175.1 Alkalibacterium sp. s-m-28 | reverse complement strand
ACATACTCAAAAAATATTCGAATATATCACAGGGCTTTCGAGTTCGCCAAAGCGAACCCTCATCCCTGCCGAGCTATCATCCCACGATTGAAACCGTGGGTTTTCTCGCTCGGAAAACTGATAAAATTTTCAGAAGTCATATCGATAATTTCTTTCTACTATTTCACTAGTGTTGCATAAAACTTAGAATAAATAGGTTTTATAGGTTGTTACTTTTATCACAAGTAGTTTACGTTAAAATTTCCAAAAAAGTCAATTGCTGGCGCAAGGGATGACTTTTTCCAGAAATTT
>NZ_BAAGIQ010000352.1:0-291 GCF_054658175.1 Alkalibacterium sp. s-m-28 | reverse complement strand
GTGTGCACGGACAATATCAGTGCAAAGTCTGTTCTGCTTTATTTAATTCGAAGAATCGTTACTCTAAAGATGTCATTCTCAAATGTCCTCACTGTGAGAAGTGTCTTGAGAAGATTAAACAACGGTCCGAATTCGACATCTACAAGTGTAAAAACGACACTTGCCCTTATTATATTCAGGCGTTAAACCAGTTGAGTGAGGAGCAAAAGGAACTCTATACTGTCGCACCATACTACTTAAAGCTACGATACGTCTATCGTCAGTTTAATTTAAAACTCGAGGACATCAAGT
>NZ_BAAGIQ010000351.1:0-296 GCF_054658175.1 Alkalibacterium sp. s-m-28 | reverse complement strand
CAAGAAATCTTTGCGCTGATTGGCAATCTTCTCGTGCTTTTTGGCCACTTGAATGCGTGCTTTATTGCGGTTCTTACCGCCTTTTTGTTTGAGGGATAATGACCGTTGCGCCTTCTTCAGCTTCTTTTCGGACTTGTACAGCGGTTTTGGATTTTTGTGCTTCTCAGTTTCCCCTAAATCATTGGTGGTGACCGCAAAATCCGAAATACCCAAATCAATCCCGATCTTCCGTTCAACTAATTGGGGCGTTTCGTCCGCTGATTCCACAAGAATGGATATAAAATATTTTCCCGATT
>NZ_BAAGIQ010000350.1:0-296 GCF_054658175.1 Alkalibacterium sp. s-m-28 | reverse complement strand
GCGTTCAAATTCAACGGTTCCGAATGTAAATTGAAGCGTACGGTCAGGCACACTGTCAATCTCATATCCTTGTTCTTTGTAATCATGAAGTAATTCTAAATCAATCTGTTTAATAGCGGCACTGAGTTACTGTTGAGTGATACGTTGAAAAACCGTTTCTAAGGCTAACTCTGCTTCTAAAAGGGAAGAAGAATCCTTTAAAGTTGTGATGATTTCTGATATAATTTGATTCATAAGAAGACCTCTTTCTCTAGCGTTGTCGTTATCTCTAGATTAAGGGTCTTCTTTCTTTTTGT
>NZ_BAAGIQ010000349.1:0-299 GCF_054658175.1 Alkalibacterium sp. s-m-28 | reverse complement strand
AGGGTGTGCCATCACCCCTCCCATGGCAGAGCCTATAGCTCCATGGGCACTCATACTGTGACCATATGAGTTAGGTTGTTTGGGCGATATTCAGAGCTCCCACTCTATCCCGATGCCCCCGGTAGCCACACCCACACTGATACATTCGGTCGGTTACTTTATTTCTAGTTTGACATGTCGGGCAAGTCTGAGAGGTATACTCTGGATTGACCTTTTTAACAACGATACCGATTTCTCTTGCTTTATATTCAATGAAGTCAGTCAGTTGAGCGAATGTCCAGTTATGCAGAATCGCTGTG
>NZ_BAAGIQ010000348.1:0-300 GCF_054658175.1 Alkalibacterium sp. s-m-28 | reverse complement strand
ATTGTATAAGTGACGAAACAAACACAAATCAAGGAGGACTCCATAATGAAAAGTGTAATCGAAAAGTCACTTCATTTCAACAAAATGATCAAAGTTAATTTTGACGGTGGAAATTTAACCTCAGACTCAGGGCTATTATTGTATAAAGAGTTCGATGAAAAGATTGGACTCGGCCAGTCCATTCGAGAGATGCTTCAAGTCAAAGACTCTGTAGACCACCGGGAACATCCCAATCCTGATGTCGTCATTCAAAAAATTTATCAACATCTTGCAGGTTATCACACAGACGACCATGCGGAT
>NZ_BAAGIQ010000347.1:0-301 GCF_054658175.1 Alkalibacterium sp. s-m-28 | reverse complement strand
CATTATCTCTAGCTACTCCTGAAGATTAGTCGTTAATCTTCAGGAGTTACCAATCAAATTGCATTGACTCCTTACAATAAGCGGTTATTTTTCGCATCCGAAAAATGTCATCTAGAATCAGCCTCAACTTTTTCTCCACCTTCAATGTCTGATATGCTTCACCGACATTAAACTGTTTAACGTAATTCCGAAAGAAGTCTCCCACTTCTAAGCGTATGGGTGCGAAGCACCAGTGAAAGTGGGAGATGAATTTCGGTCAAGCGATAGCTTGAAGTGGTTAATGTCATTCTCATTTGGTATA
>NZ_BAAGIQ010000346.1:0-304 GCF_054658175.1 Alkalibacterium sp. s-m-28 | reverse complement strand
AAAAGATTTAATACTACTGTATGAACGTTAGAGATATTCAAGTTATTGAACCGCCGTATACGAGAACCGTACGTACGGTGGTGTGAGAGGTCGACTAGTCAATTAATGACTAGTCTCCTACTCGATTGTACTTTGAAAACCCCCGGCTATGCCGGGGGTTCAGGATAGCTTTCAGCATGGGGTCAAAAAAAGCCTCACTTCATGATAAGATAAAGTTGGTTTCCCGACCACTTACTCAAATCATTGAAGGAGGCGTCCCATGAAGGACAAGAACAGTTTAGCACATTCACAATGGAGATGTAAG
>NZ_BAAGIQ010000345.1:0-304 GCF_054658175.1 Alkalibacterium sp. s-m-28 | reverse complement strand
TTCTACTGAGCTGTGACCTAAAAAATCTCTAACATTATAAATACTAACACCTGCATTGACTAAATGAGTAGCTTTACTGTGTCTTAAAATATGAGGAGATATTTTTGTTTCAATCCTGTCTGGTGTTTCTTCTCTAATGATATTAATATATTTATTCAGTATATATCCAATCCCTTGCCTGGTTAGACGTTCGCCACGACTATTTGTAAATAGTGGTCTTTCATTTTGTAATTGGTATAGACTCAAGTATTTCTTTAGAATATTGCCTGTTTGGGGGAGTAATGGGATGTGACGGTGTTTAGCT
>NZ_BAAGIQ010000344.1:0-307 GCF_054658175.1 Alkalibacterium sp. s-m-28 | reverse complement strand
TACCCAGACTAAATGGAAATTAAAATCATACACACTGGTTCTTGTTTTCACTAACATTTTTCCAACAAATCCCTTCTAATCAAGCGTATTCTGTTTACGTTTTACTACACATAGGGTATGATGTAAATAGAAAGGTGGTGAATAAACATGTATAAAGGAATTGAAGGGAAAATTTATCCTAACAAAGACCAACAAGTTTTAATCAATCAGACGTTTGGGCATTCAAGATTTGTCTGGAATCAAATGTTGAATATGCTAAACACAAGATACGAAAACAATCCAGATTTGAACATGTTATCTTTCAGTA
>NZ_BAAGIQ010000343.1:0-307 GCF_054658175.1 Alkalibacterium sp. s-m-28 | reverse complement strand
AAGATCGGAGGCGATGGAGTCTTAAGAGAAACTATTTCTTAAGGACGACTATCCGAAGACATAAACCGAACGTATTTTCGAATACGTGACGGTTTAGTTCAGTGCACCCTTTTTTATGAAATTAGGTAGTCTATTTATAATCTATTCTCTTGACTTACCACCATAATGCTGATAAATAATAGTTACTGTCAAATTTTTTTGTTCTTAAAGGTCTATAACCGTTGTTCTATCAAGGAAAAGACAAAAAACACTTGCCCCTCCCTCATTTATCGGTAAAATAGTAGGTATCCGACTACCAAACTATCCC
>NZ_BAAGIQ010000342.1:0-307 GCF_054658175.1 Alkalibacterium sp. s-m-28 | reverse complement strand
TACCCAGACTAAATGGAAATTAAAATCATACACACTGGTTCTTGTTTTCACTAACATTTTTCCAACAAATCCCTTCTAATCAAGCGTATTCTGTTTACGTTTTACTACACATAGGGTATGATGTAAACAGAAAGGTGGTGAATAAACATGTATAAAGGAATTGAAGGGAAAATTTACCCGAACAAAGACCAACAAGTTTTAATCAATCAGACGTTTGGGCATTCAAGATTTGTCTGGAATCAAATGTTGAATATGCTAAACACAAGATACGAAAACAATCCAGATTTGAACATGTTATCTTTCAGTA
>NZ_BAAGIQ010000341.1:0-308 GCF_054658175.1 Alkalibacterium sp. s-m-28 | reverse complement strand
CTTTTTTTCTTGTCAAATGTCTCCAGCAAAGGTAAAATAAGGAAACGTATACAAATCTGACAGAAAGAAAGAGAGAAAAGGCGACAGCATTGGAGTTCACGCTCCCCTGTCTTCTTTTCTCTCTCACCAATACATAATGAATTATACCTTACTCTCCCCAAATAATAAAGACTTTCTTCTCGCCTTGTCGCACTTAGGCAGTACCCGTTTTTATCAAGGTCTTCAAACGGCCTACGACCGTTTCTTCAATGATTTCTTATCTATGCATCCCAGCTGCCCCAAATGTAATCATACAGCCATCGTCTTTT
>NZ_BAAGIQ010000340.1:0-309 GCF_054658175.1 Alkalibacterium sp. s-m-28 | reverse complement strand
TGGGCGACAACTTGGTGGTGAAAGTCCACTACAGGCTTTGCAGTAGGAACTGTTAGTGAATGACAAGGGTGTCCACCGTGAGGTGGAATCTGAAGGAAGTCGGACGCAAAAGCTCGCACTGACGAACTGTAGAAAAGCATTCTATACCGATAAAAAAGAGGCGAAAAAAGGCAATGTGATCTAGCAGACGTGAATACACTGCTGGATCACATTGCTTTTTTTCTTGTCAAATGTCTCCAGCAAAGGTAAAATAAGGAAACGTATACAAATCTGACAGAAAGAAAGAGAGAAAAGGCGACAGCATTGGAG
>NZ_BAAGIQ010000339.1:0-312 GCF_054658175.1 Alkalibacterium sp. s-m-28 | reverse complement strand
TTCTTCCCATGTCAACGCTCTCCTTTGAACTCATATAGTTGGGTTCATTATACAATAAAGAACCCTATAAAATAGAGAACGAATAAGGGTTTTTTATCCGTGTCTATTCTATAGGGTCCAGTTTATAAACGGAAACACAAAGAGCTTTTTGACTTGTTCAATGAATTACATGAAGCCTCCTTGGAGGGAACTGTCAAATTTTTTATGAAAACTAAAAATTAAAGGTGGTGAAGGCCCACTGACTATACCAATCGGAGCCGCATTTGCCCTTGACAAACACTTGAATGGTTTCAGTTAAGGTCACAAGGGTGA
>NZ_BAAGIQ010000338.1:0-313 GCF_054658175.1 Alkalibacterium sp. s-m-28 | reverse complement strand
TTTCAAGTTTGTCATATTGATTCAAGAGATTGTTGAGTTGCCTTAGACTGATTAATGTGGAACGAGCTACTTTTTCGCCTTTAGAACGTTTAAATTCAATATATTTTTCAAAATATGGTTTGAAAATTCCGTTTTCAAATGTTGAATATTCTTTATCTTTAATCATAAGTCCACCTCTAGCGCTGCTTTAGTAATTACCAATTTTTTTGTTTTTTCGTGTTGTTTTAATGCAACTATCGTTGCTCTATCAATTAAAATACAAAAAGGCACCTCTTCCCCCCCTTAATCTGATAAAATGAAGTTCACTAAAACA
>NZ_BAAGIQ010000337.1:0-318 GCF_054658175.1 Alkalibacterium sp. s-m-28 | reverse complement strand
AAATGACCATTGCTTCCTTTGTGACTTTACGGCGAATAGAGTCTTCAAAATAAGGATTTAACAAGTCATCTTTTAGCTTATGGAGGTGCTCTTTTTCATTAATTTTCCAAAGTATATCAGGAATCTCATCCGTTGCTTGAGACACTTCCGAATTTAATTCATCACAAAGTTCGTCAACGATTCGAATGAGATCTGTCGAATCATAAAATTCATGATTGTAAACCCGTAACCGGTCCATTGTTCTAGCGAGAGCTTCTACGCTGCCTTTTGTTTGGGGGCGAAAAGGGCGACAGACCATTGTTCTGAACCCTGCATCTT
>NZ_BAAGIQ010000336.1:0-318 GCF_054658175.1 Alkalibacterium sp. s-m-28 | reverse complement strand
AAATGTATCTCTATTATAACATATTACTACATAGTACTACAATATAAGTCTATCAAATTTGACAAAAAAATAAAGCCATAACAGGCTTTGTGTCACTTTTTATTGATTCCAGCTGTTAAACTCCCGAAGTGGTTAATCTGTCCTTTTTGTTGTATACTATATTCAGTGGTAACCAACAGAAAGGAAGTGATATCAATGGAATTGGACAACAACAATCATTCAGTCTTCTCGATGTATTACCACCTTGTCTTAGTTATAAAGTATCGAAGAAAAGTCATCACGCCCCCTGTTTCAGATTACGCCAAAGATATGTTTCTA
>NZ_BAAGIQ010000335.1:0-319 GCF_054658175.1 Alkalibacterium sp. s-m-28 | reverse complement strand
CAAGAAATCTTTGCGCTGATTGGCAATCTTCTCGTGCTTTTTGGCCACTTGAATGCGTGCTTTATTGCGGTTCTTACCGCCTTTTTGTTTGAGGGATAATGACCGTTGCGCCTTCTTCAGCTTCTTTGCGGACTTGTAAAGAGGTTTTGGATTTTTGTGCTTCTCAGTCTCCCCTAAATCATTGGTGGTGATCGCAAAATCCGAAATACCCAAATCAATCCCGATCTTCCGTTCAACTAATTGGGGCGTTTCGTCCGCTGATTCCACAAGAATGGATATAAAATATTTTCCCGATTTATTCATTGATATCGTACATGAT
>NZ_BAAGIQ010000334.1:0-321 GCF_054658175.1 Alkalibacterium sp. s-m-28 | reverse complement strand
ATGTAGCAAAATATTTTAATCTAGCTAATATAAATATAGATGACAAACATTGTGGGCTTCATTCAATGCGGCATAGTTTGGCAACAGAGTTGTCGAATCAGACGATTCCCATTACTGAAGTTAAAAACATATTAGGTCATACATCCATTCAATCTACTAAACAATATATTTGGTCAAATATTGATCAGCTAAAGAAAGCAGCGCTAGAGGTGGACTTATGATTAAAGATAAAGAATATTCAACATTTGAAAACGGAATTTTCAAACCATATTTTGAAAAATATATTGAATTTAAACGTTCTAAAGGCGAAAAAGTAGCTCG
>NZ_BAAGIQ010000333.1:0-322 GCF_054658175.1 Alkalibacterium sp. s-m-28 | reverse complement strand
AGAATCGTTCGCACCTGGTTAAGTGAAAGAGAATACAAATGGACTAATCCACAACTGAATAACCCTAAAAATTTCTGGAAAAAGTCATCCCTTGCGCCAGCAATTGACTTTTTTGGAAATTTTAACGTAAACTACTTGTGATAAAAGTAACAACCTATAAAACCTATTTATTCTAAGTTTTATGCAACACTAGTGTAAATAATTATCAAAAAACACACAAAAAGACACCTCTCTTTGGTAAAATGTAGTCACCACAACAACATTCAAAGGAGAGATGTCTTATGACTAATATTTTACCAGAAAAATCAGAAAATCACGAGGT
>NZ_BAAGIQ010000332.1:0-323 GCF_054658175.1 Alkalibacterium sp. s-m-28 | reverse complement strand
ATGGTAAAATAACCTCAGTTCCTGTTCTGTTTTTTTGTTTTGTGGTGAATCAATTATAACACGCAACAGGGTGCATTTTGTCCACAGATTTTTGCTGTGGACAGTCAAAAAGCTCGAGGCTTCCATGATTTCCACATGTGAATTCCTCGAGCTTTTGGCATATAAAGTGTTGTTATAAATTTTGGGCAAATTCAAAGTAGTGAGTATTGAAATCAGTCTGTTCTTGTTTTCCGAAGGTGTCTGAGTGAGTAGAATCCACGTCAATGATCATATGCTGTGTATTTTTCTGGCCGATATAGATAGTGGTCAATGCCTTGGCAATT
>NZ_BAAGIQ010000331.1:0-323 GCF_054658175.1 Alkalibacterium sp. s-m-28 | reverse complement strand
AAAAACCACGACATCATCGGTATCGAAGATTTGCAGGTGTCGAACATGGTGAAGAACCGCAAGTTGAGTAAAGCCATCAGCGAAGTCTCATGGTCAGAGTTCCGGACTATGCTTAAATACAAAGCAGGCTGGTACGGCAAACAAGTTGTCACTGTGGCGAAAAACTTTCCATCCAGCCAATTGTGTTCAAATTGTAGCTACCAAAACAAAGCCGTTAAGAATCTCACTGTCCGTGAATGGGCTTGCCCTGAGTGCAATAGTCATCACGATAGAGATATTAACGCAAGCATGAATCTTCGCAACGAAGCGTTGCGATTAACCGT
>NZ_BAAGIQ010000330.1:0-324 GCF_054658175.1 Alkalibacterium sp. s-m-28 | reverse complement strand
CTGAGGGTGCTTTACATTATTTTCTACTTAACATTAAATTTGTAATGTGAAGATTTACATTACAAATTGTCGCATATTAAACGAATTGTGGTACCGTCAAAATAGGTGAACATATTTATATGGCAACTTAGCCAGGTATCACTTTTCATATCAAGCGTTGGTTCCACATAAGTGTATTGACTATAAGGAAGAGCTCCTGTTTATGGCAAGATAAAAATACATAAGATTGCAGGGTAAAAGTACACAACTCTGCGGACGGCAAAATGCAATATAAAAAGCCATTGCAAGGCACCTGAAAATCCTCTAAAGTTAGAGTTCCTACAC
>NZ_BAAGIQ010000329.1:0-327 GCF_054658175.1 Alkalibacterium sp. s-m-28 | reverse complement strand
TAATCTGTCATTTTTGTTGTATACTATATTCAGTGGTAACCAACAGAAAGGAAGTGACATCAATGGAATTGGACAACAACAATCATTCAGTCTTCTCGATGTATTACCACCTTGTCTTAGTTATAAACCTGAATTATTCATACCTCTAAATGTGGATAACTATTTCTATTAAACTCACTGCTTTTTTAGACATTTTTAAATATTAACTGTCTATCATGCCACTTTATATCCTTCTCGATTAGATTGAAAACAAAAAGATGGAAAAAAGAGTATAAAGACCCCTTGGTCTTACAATCGTCAAAAAATTAATATGATCTTCTGGAGTAG
>NZ_BAAGIQ010000328.1:0-329 GCF_054658175.1 Alkalibacterium sp. s-m-28 | reverse complement strand
GATAGGCTGGAAGTGGAAGCATAGTGATATGTGGAGCGGACCAGTACTAATCGGTCGAGGACTTAACCACAAGAAAGAAAGTATAGCGAGGCGGAATCATCTGCCGAGCGAAACTGGACTGACGTGTCTTAAGGGTAAGTGGTGTTGTTTCGTGTTGATCAGCTGTCTAGTTTTGAGAGAACAAGGTTCTCGAGTTTAATAAAAGAGTCACTGTGCGGTGACGATGGCGGGAAGGATCCACCTGTTCCCATTCCGAACACAGCCGTTAAGCTTCCCAGCGCCGAGGATAGTGAAGGGTTTCCCTTTGTGAAAGCAGGACGTTGCCGTGC
>NZ_BAAGIQ010000327.1:0-333 GCF_054658175.1 Alkalibacterium sp. s-m-28 | reverse complement strand
AGCGACCGGACTTGATTTAACGATAAATTATATAAATGGACAATAAACAATCCAAAAAAACTACCTTAAACAGTGTATTAACAGTGTTTAGGGTAGTTTTTAGTTTTTAAAACTACTAAAGTCAGGAGCTGTGTTTTGCAAGACTTTTCTACACAACATTGCAGCGATAAACTACACAATTTTGCACCTGAAAGATTCTTTTAGTTATTTGTGTTTGGATAGTGCATTCTTTAGTCGAAAACTCTCTCCGGTAAAGCTTAATATGTGAGCATGGTGAATCAGTCGATCAACCAATGCGGCTGTCA
Organism: Alkalibacterium sp. s-m-28; assembly: GCF_054658175.1. NCBI lineage: Bacteria > Bacillati > Bacillota > Bacilli > Lactobacillales > Carnobacteriaceae > Alkalibacterium > Alkalibacterium sp. s-m-28. Next base: position 28 of record NZ_BAAGIQ010000327.1, on the reverse strand, counting down.
GACGAGCGTCAATGAACACTTTATTCCA
>NZ_BAAGIQ010000326.1:0-333 GCF_054658175.1 Alkalibacterium sp. s-m-28 | reverse complement strand
TGGATTTCGCTCAGTTTGATCAAATGACCTGGGAGGGCTACTTTTTCGTTTCCCGCATTAAAAAGAATACAGCCGTTCATGTTCAAGCGCACCTGGAAGTGTCTCATGAATCAGGGATTATCAGTGACCAATTGGTTCAGCTGGGAAAATCGACTTACCTGACAGGTTTGTTTCGCTTAGTAACGATTGAACGTAAGCATCAATCAAATCTACGTATCCTGACGAACCGAATGGATCTTTCAGCAGAGGACATCGGAAAGATGTATCAATCAAGATGGCAGATCGAGTTGTTTTTTAAGCACATCAAACAACATTTGACCATTAAAACGTACT
>NZ_BAAGIQ010000325.1:0-336 GCF_054658175.1 Alkalibacterium sp. s-m-28 | reverse complement strand
GAGAAAAGAAGACAGGGGAGCGTGAACTCCAATGCTGTCGCCTTTTCTCTCTTTCTTTCTGTCAGATTTGTATACGTTTCCTTATTTTACCTTTGCTGGAGACATTTGACAAGAAAAAAAGGCAATGTGATCCAGCAGTGTATTCACGTCTGCTGGATCACATTGCCTTTTTTCGCCTCTTTTTTATCGGTATAGAATGCTTTTCTACAATTAAAGACCTAACAAAACGAGATCATAATTTGTTAAATATATCATGGCTATGTGAGATTGCTTTAGTTTCACGTTCGGGGTATTACAACTGGTTGAAATCTGAAGAGAGTCGAAAGAAAAAAGAAG
>NZ_BAAGIQ010000324.1:0-336 GCF_054658175.1 Alkalibacterium sp. s-m-28 | reverse complement strand
GTTTAGTTTCACTAAACCAACTGGCAGAGTCTGCTTACTTAAGATATTGAACCGCCGTATACGGAACCGTACGTACGGTGGTGTGAGAGGACGGTAAATAAATTAATTATTTACCCCCTACTCGATTACTTGGCCAACGCCAAGAGGTTCTTGCTGGCATTGATATCTCTGTCAAGGTATTCCCCGCAATTCGGGCAGTCCCACTCCCTGATATTGAGCGGCTTCTTGCCGTCTCGGTGTCCGCAACTCGAACAAACCTGACTAGACGGATAGAATCGGTCTGCTTTGATAAGTGTCCGTCCTTTTTGCTTGGATTTATATTCTAATTGGCGGACG
>NZ_BAAGIQ010000323.1:0-340 GCF_054658175.1 Alkalibacterium sp. s-m-28 | reverse complement strand
CAATTAGTTGAACGGAAGATCGGGATTGATTTGGGTATTTCTGATTTTGCGATCACCACCAATGATTTAGGGGAAACTGAGAAGCACAAAAATCCAAAACCGCTGTACAAGTCCGAAAAGAAGCTGAAGAAGGCGCAACGGTCATTATCCCGCAAACAAAAAGGCGGTAAGAACCGCAATAAAGCACGCTTAAAGGTAGCCAAAAAGCACGAAAAGATTGCCAATCAGCGCAAAGATTTCTTGCACAAACTATCCAAAAAGATTACAGACGAAAACCAAGTCATTGTAATCGAAACGTTGTCCAGTAAGAACCTGATGAAAAATCATAAACTGGCAAAAA
>NZ_BAAGIQ010000322.1:0-341 GCF_054658175.1 Alkalibacterium sp. s-m-28 | reverse complement strand
AAATCTAAGTATTGATCCAGGCTTAAACGTATTATCGCTCCTCCTATGACGTTATCATAGAAGGAGCGATAATAAATTATAAGGGGTTTTTATCAAACTGTCCTTGACATGGGGTCCAGTTTAAAGTCAGGAAACCGTTATTTACGTTATTACTTAGTTCAAGCTGCCAACTCTGTAAGACGATATATTCCTGAGTATGAAGCCTATTACCAGAAAAAAATATAAAGAAGTACCGAAAACACAACACAAACGAGCCCTCGTCTTAACTGCACGAAAATTAGTGCGTCTGGTGTTTGCACTCCTAAGCGATCACCAACTCTATATCGCAAGATCGGAGGCGA
>NZ_BAAGIQ010000321.1:0-347 GCF_054658175.1 Alkalibacterium sp. s-m-28 | reverse complement strand
ATGTGATGGTTCAATGGTCCCTTTGTATTATGAAGGGTTACAAGGAATCACTTATGACAATAGGCACCTCAAAAGAAAAAGCTAAGCGGGAACTAAAAGGGCTCGGGCTTTGCCCGAGCTTTTTTTATGCTGGAATTGCTAAACCCATCTTTAATGTAATACCCTGAATAATTCATACCTCTAATTTCAGAGGCTGTTTTTAAATATTGTTATATTTTCTTTCACTAGTGTTGCATTAAAAATTTAACTGTTTCATGACATAAAAAAGTCCTTTATAATGGGGTTGGATGACTTATCCAAGACCAAAACAAAGGACTTACAACATGGATAAGTATAAAACAAAAATG
>NZ_BAAGIQ010000320.1:0-349 GCF_054658175.1 Alkalibacterium sp. s-m-28 | reverse complement strand
CGCCCTTATTCACTTAACCTGGTGGTTAAGGGTAATTCATAGCGATGAGAGTTTTGTTAACGAACAAAACTGTTCTCAATAAATCTATTTCTCGGTGTTGTTTCTTAACATGTTTGTGTTGTGTTTATCAACTATCTAGTTTTCAAAGAACAAAGTCCTGAAGGAAAAAAATCCCTCAAAACTGAACAAAGTAAAAACCTGTGCAAGGTTCCGTGTGCCCTAATGGCACTATCCTTAGAAAGGAGGTGATCCAGCCGCACCTTCCGATACGGCTACCTTGTTACGACTTCACCCCAATCATCCAGCCCACCTTCGGCGGCTAGCTCCCTAAAAGGGTTACTCGACCGAC
>NZ_BAAGIQ010000319.1:0-349 GCF_054658175.1 Alkalibacterium sp. s-m-28 | reverse complement strand
CCTCTGCTGAAAGATCCATTCGGTTCGTCAGGATACGTAGATTCGATTGATGCTTACGTTCAATCGTTACTAAGCGAAACAAACCCGTCAGGTAGGTCGATTTTCCCAGCTGAACCAATTGATCACTGATAATCCCTGATTCATGAGACACTTCCAGGTGCGCTTGAACATGAACGGCTGTATTCTTTTTAATGCGGGAAACGAAAAAGTAGCCCTCCCAGTTCATTTGATCAAACTGAGCGAAATCCAGATACCCGCGATCAAAAACATAGGTCGCCCGTTTCTCATTGATAAAGACGTTCAAGTGATCATGGTCGTGTTCAGATGCATGGGACAGTTCGAATTGTTC
>NZ_BAAGIQ010000318.1:0-350 GCF_054658175.1 Alkalibacterium sp. s-m-28 | reverse complement strand
GTCGGTCGAGTAACCCTTTTAGGGAGCTAGCCGCCGAAGGTGGGCTGGATGATTGGGGTGAAGTCGTAACAAGGTAGCCGTATCGGAAGGTGCGGCTGGATCACCTCCTTTCTAAGGATAGTGCCATCAGGGCACACGGAACCTTGCACAGGTTTTTACTTTGTTCAGTTTTGAGGGATTTTTTTCCTTCAGGACTTTGTTCTTTGAAAACTAGATAGTTGATTAAACACAACACAAACATGTTAAGAAACAACACCGAGAAATAGATTTATTGAGAACAGTTTTGTTCGTTAACAAAACTCTCATCGCTATGAATTACCCTTAACCACCAGGTTAAGTGAATAAGGGCG
>NZ_BAAGIQ010000317.1:0-352 GCF_054658175.1 Alkalibacterium sp. s-m-28 | reverse complement strand
TTTGATTCATAAGAAGACCTCTTTTCTGGATTTGTGGTTATCTCTAGATTAAGGGTCTTCTTTCTTTTTGTCTACTTTAATTTCTTGCCCTACTATTTTACTTTCCGACAACTATTTTACACATAGCGCCACCAGAAATATTGAAGATAGTGTGACCTCTTTATGCTTCATAATCATCGGACTGCCAACATTCCTGATTTATTTGAGAAGAATATGCAGACGGGTATCGAGTAGGAGATAAATGATTAATTCATTTATCGTCCTCTCACACCACCGTACGTACGGTTCCGTATACGGCGGTTCAATATCTTAAGTAAGCAGACTCTGCCAGGTCTCGTAGTGAAACTACGTT
>NZ_BAAGIQ010000316.1:0-353 GCF_054658175.1 Alkalibacterium sp. s-m-28 | reverse complement strand
TAACAACATCAAATCAGTTACTGTTACCCGTAAATCCAACAACAACTATTATATTTCTGTATTAGTAGAGTGCGAAAACCAAGACTTACCTAAGACAGACAAAATAGTTGGGGTAGATTTAGGATTGACTGATTTAGCGATTACTTCTGACGGGACAAAATACCCTTCTTTATATTTGCACAGAAAGTATAAGAAGCATCTGCATTACTGGGAAAAAAGATTAGTCAGAAGACGCATTCAAGCTAAGAATAAAGGCATTGACCTAAGAAGTGCAAAGAATTATCAAAAAGCCAGAATCCAAGTAGCTAAACTGAATCAGAAAATTAAGGATACACGCAAAGATTATCTTCACA
>NZ_BAAGIQ010000315.1:0-356 GCF_054658175.1 Alkalibacterium sp. s-m-28 | reverse complement strand
GGTTCAGATACTTAAATCAGATGTCATGAGCCACAAAGAAGAAGATGACATCCAAGAACATATTAAACGAAGTTTAAAGCAATATGATTTACTGGAGGTGCCTTCGAATGAGCAGTAACTATCAAAAGCTATTAAATAATCTAGAGGCCTTGAATTTAAAACATATGAGAGAATATGTGCCAAACTATGTTGAAATTGCCAATCGGGATGAGCTTTCTTTAACAGAAGTTCTTCTAGAATTAACTAATCAAGAATTAGACTTTCAAACGAATCAGACTGTGGAACGTGTCATCCAGCGCGCACACTTTCCCAAACGGACATCACTTGAAGAATTTGATTTCAACTTTCAACCAAGC
>NZ_BAAGIQ010000314.1:0-362 GCF_054658175.1 Alkalibacterium sp. s-m-28 | reverse complement strand
TCTTAACTGCACGAAAATTAGTGCGTCTGGTGTTTGCACTCCTAAGCGATCACCAACTCTATATCGCAAGATCGGAGGCGATGGAGTCTTAAGAGAAACTATTTCTTAAGGACGACTATCCGAAGACGTAAACCGAACGTATTTTCGAATGCGTGGCGGTTTAGTTCAGTGCACCCTTTTTTATGAAATTAGGTTGTCTATTTATAATCTATTCTCTTGACTTAACACCATAATGCTTAATCTGATAAAATGAAGTTCACTAAAACAAACATTCATCACTTAAGGAGTGAAAAGAGATGCCTAATCTACTTCAGATTATCATGTATTTAGTTAATAAAATCAAGTGGCAAAACAGTTTAATT
>NZ_BAAGIQ010000313.1:0-363 GCF_054658175.1 Alkalibacterium sp. s-m-28 | reverse complement strand
TGGGAACAGGTGGATCCTTCCCGCCATCGTCACCGCACAGTGACTCTTCTATTAAACTGGAGAACGTTGTTCTCTCAAAACTAGACAGCTGATCAACACGAAACAACACCACTTACCCTTAACACACATCAGTCCAGTTTCGCTCGGCAGATGACCGCGTGATGTGACACCCTTACCCATTGCGCCCTTACGGTGCTCATTCAGGGTATGTGTGGTCAAATCCCGGGATCATCTACCCGCCTCGCTATACTTTCTTTCTTGTGGTTAAGTCCTCGACCGATTAGTACTGGTCCGCTCCACATATCACTATGCTTCCACTTCCAGCCTATCCACCTGATCATCTTTCAGGGGTCTTACTTCCTT
>NZ_BAAGIQ010000312.1:0-366 GCF_054658175.1 Alkalibacterium sp. s-m-28 | reverse complement strand
GCAAAGAATAAAATCATCTTATCCCAAAGAGTGTCTGAAAAACGCAATACTGAATTAGCAATCAGGGCCATTCACGATGTGCTCGACCACTATATAGCTAGCGAAATCCCTGAGGATTTAAACCTCATCGTTGACGGAAACCCTATTTACAAACTGGCACAACATTTCCTGGCCCAACACGGCCTGAACTTCGATATCACTCAAGTCATTGGTTTAACCAACGAGGACGAAGTATCTAGACAATATAGGCCCCTTAAACAAATCATCGAACGATTGAACCGGACTTACAAAGGCAATTACCGTGGCACCCATGGATTTAAATCTCAAAATGGTGCACGTGCTCATGTCGCTTGCTTTACTGCCTGC
>NZ_BAAGIQ010000311.1:0-367 GCF_054658175.1 Alkalibacterium sp. s-m-28 | reverse complement strand
AAATCAGAAGACGAAGCAGTGGAAATTACCAAAAGAAAAATCGGGATTGATTTAGGCATTTCCGATTTCGCTATCACTACCAACGATTTAGGCGAGATAGAGAAACACAAAAACCCCAAACAATTATATAAAGCAGAAAAGCAACTCAAGAAAGCCCAGCGTTCGTTGTCCCGCAAACAAAAAGGCGGGAAGAACCGGAGCAAAGCCCGCCTGCAAGTCGCCAAGAAACACGAAAAGATTGCTAACCAGCGGAAGGATTTCTTGCACAAACTAACGAAGAAAATTACAGACGAAAACCAAGTCATCGTAATCGAAACGTTGTCCACCCAGAACCTGATGAAGAACCATAAACTAGCAAAAAGCATCG
>NZ_BAAGIQ010000310.1:0-368 GCF_054658175.1 Alkalibacterium sp. s-m-28 | reverse complement strand
AGTATGAACCGTTTGCGTATTTCAAAGAATCGTTCGCACCTGGTTAAGTGAAAGAGAATACAAATGGACTAATCCACAACTGAATAACCCTAAAAATTTCTGGAAAAAGTCATCCCTTGCGCCAGCACTTGACTTTTTTGGAAATTTTAACGAAAACTACTTGTGATGAAAGTAACAATGTATGGAAATCATTTATTCTAAGTTTTATGCAACACTAGTGTCTTTAACTCAAGTTTTGCAATTGAATATCCAGGTTTAACCCTTGCGGTTATTGAAACTTCTTATAAATAATTATCAAAAAACACACAAAAAGACACCTCTCTTTGGTAAAATGTAGTCACCACAACAACATTCAAAGGAGAGATGTC
>NZ_BAAGIQ010000309.1:0-370 GCF_054658175.1 Alkalibacterium sp. s-m-28 | reverse complement strand
ACATGGTTTCGACTACGTTGATTTAGCCAGGGGAAGCGTGCCGGTGAAGGCTGGAGACCACCGTAAGCGTCGCAGCAAACCAATAAGCGCCGAGAAGTCTCAGCGCGACTACGCCCTCGCTGCATAAGCAAGCGACCGCGTGTCTGTCAGCCTAGGGAAGTCCCTGACCTAGATCCTGGCATCGACTAAGGGACTTGCTGTTCAATCGCGTCAGCGGGGTTGAACAGGACTTTTACCGTTGACTGGGCTCATCATCCGGAAGTGTTCGTCCTAGCCGGAGGGCCAAGCAGAGATCTTTGCGCGAACTGCGCACGGAGAAGCCCTGGCGAGGTGACGTAGGACCCGGGTTCAATTCCCGGCAGCTCCACCC
>NZ_BAAGIQ010000308.1:0-370 GCF_054658175.1 Alkalibacterium sp. s-m-28 | reverse complement strand
TTGCTCTCCTACGTTTTACTCGTACACGCTATCAGATGATTCGTCAGATGACCGAAGCCCAGCAGCACTACGTGGAAAATCTTTATTACAAGTGCAACACTCTTTCGAGTGACTTAAAAGCTGAAAACATAAGCACCTCTGTGTTTAGTTCAACGATGATTCAATTAATGAATGGCGACATTTCAATGGCTGAGATTCGGACAATGAATAGCGTTGAGCTAGCTGCTTTACTTCAAAAGTTTGGGCGAGGACGCTTTAAAGATCCTGTCAAATTAGCTAAAGTCATTAGAAAATCTGTCTCAGACTCTTATCGCTTAGGCAAACTAGCACAAGACAGTATTGATATCAATCTAGGTGTTCAAATGCGTGT
>NZ_BAAGIQ010000307.1:0-371 GCF_054658175.1 Alkalibacterium sp. s-m-28 | reverse complement strand
GAACTCTTCAAGCCATTTTTAAAAGAAAATCAGCTGAATCAAATATCAAAAGCGGCATAATAATCGGTACCAAGTCAATGACACCAAGGGTCAAAGGCTATTTTTTAACTGCAAAACTTGAGTTATAATCTATTCTCTTGACTTACCCCCATAATGCTTTTAGTTTTCTACTTGATTATACCGTGAAAATAACGTACAATCAAGTCGGAGGTGAACATATATCTTACAAAGAACGCGTAGAAACACGCATGCCAAAAATCATTTTAGAAAAAGTAGACGCCTATCAAAAAGAAAATGGACTGCCGACAAGAACAGCAGCTATCCTCGAACTAATAAGAAAAGGTCTTGAAAAATAAATTCAAGCTATCGCT
>NZ_BAAGIQ010000306.1:0-372 GCF_054658175.1 Alkalibacterium sp. s-m-28 | reverse complement strand
ATGAAATTAGTCCACAGATTTAAGCTGTGGACTGCTCAAAAGCCCGAGGATACCATGTTTTCCACATGTGTATACCTCGGGCTTTTGTCACCGTTCAGGAAATCATAAAATTTTGGGTAAATTCAAATAATCATTGGTTTTTTTCTGTCTTAACAAGTAAACTATAGTTAGGGTAGGTAATCCAACTTGAATCGCACATTTTCTGTTAGCTGAGTCATTACATTAACTGATCTGTAATTCATGACTAGAGTGAACTAGGAAACTCCAAGGAATAATTGGGGGAATAGCTCTTAAATGAGCATACAATTGATTGGTTTTTACAGCACTATTGGATTTATCTCGTCAAACAGGTTTTGGTTTGATGGTCTAGAA
>NZ_BAAGIQ010000305.1:0-372 GCF_054658175.1 Alkalibacterium sp. s-m-28 | reverse complement strand
CGAGCTGCAGGTAGGATTTACAGTATTTAAAGAACGTTTCAATGTCCCACCGTTTGCCATATAAACGAATAATTTCTTCATTTTCCAGTTCAGTGTCGGTAGAAAGTAACGCTAACCAATTACGCTTACCTTTACTATTGCGGTTTTTAACAAATATAATTTTGGCATGAATCTCATCACCCTTATCATTTAGCCCAAGGCTAACGATTGCTTCTGCTTTGATAATGGCGCGTCCCCGTTTTTTCTTCAAATGGGCATAGAGCTCTTTAAGGGTATAGCGCTGTCCTTGATAGCCGTAGGTTGCACGCATGGGTTTGATCATGCAGATGACCTGTAAGGGATAGTCTGTTACAACTTGCTTAATGACTGCAG
>NZ_BAAGIQ010000304.1:0-375 GCF_054658175.1 Alkalibacterium sp. s-m-28 | reverse complement strand
TTCTGGTAAAATCAGAAGACGAAGCAGTGGAAATTACCAAAAGAAAAATCGGGATTGATTTAGGCATTTCCGATTTCGCTATCACTACCAACGATTTAGGCGAGATAGAGAAACACAAAAACCCCAACCATTTATATAAAGCAGAAAAGCAACTCAAGAAAGCCCAGCGTTCGTTGTACCGCAAACAAAAAGGCGGGAAGAACCGGAGCAAAGCCCGCCTGCAAATCGCCAAGAAACACGAAAAAATGGCTAACCAGCGGAAGGATTTCTTGCACAAACTAACGAAGAAAATTACAGACGAAAACCAAGTCATCGTAATCGAAACGTTGTCCACCCAGAACCTGATGAAGAACCATAAACTAGCAAAAAGCATCG
>NZ_BAAGIQ010000303.1:0-375 GCF_054658175.1 Alkalibacterium sp. s-m-28 | reverse complement strand
ATATCAATCTAGGTGTTCAAATGCGTGTTATACGTGGATTTGAACAAGAAATAAAAATCATTGATAAAGCCATTGAGAATATTATGGAAACCATCGATAGCGCCAAAACATTGTTAAGCATTCCAGGAATTGGACCTGTTTATGCCGCAGGCATTATCGCTGAAGTTGGTCAAATTGACCGATTTAACCATGAAGCTCAACTGGCAAAATACGCTGGTCTTTATTGGCCAAAACATCAATCTGGTAACTGAACCAATTTCATAACTAACTTTTTAAAAAAGGAAACACTCGTCTAATTTCAAAATGACTATTTTTTAAAAATTACACGGCTATTTCTTTTCTGTTCTTTCTCTCAGCTAACCGTTGGTTTGCATA
>NZ_BAAGIQ010000302.1:0-378 GCF_054658175.1 Alkalibacterium sp. s-m-28 | reverse complement strand
ACCGGCGGCATTCAAAGAAATTTTGATTGGAAATCAGTCAAACCAAGAACAAATTGCTGCGTAATTTCTTTGGTGAGGGTTAATCCGATAGGATTGTGAAGCATTTATTAGGGTGCGAAACTTGAGTTATTATTATACTCTCTTCCAGTATATTATAGTAGAAACTCAATTTTTTCCTTATTTGAGATTTAAAATTTACTGAAATTATATTATCTGTTTCGAATTCAAAACCTAATCAGTTCTATGGTGTATTTTGCAAGACTTTTCTACACAACATTGCAGCGATAAACTACACAATTTTGCACCTGAAAGATTCTTTTAGTTATTTGTGTTTGGATAGTGCATTCTTTAGTCGAAAACTCTCTCCGGTAAAGCTTA
>NZ_BAAGIQ010000301.1:0-378 GCF_054658175.1 Alkalibacterium sp. s-m-28 | reverse complement strand
GTAATTCATAGCGATGAGAGTTTTGTTAACGAACAAAACTGTTCTCAATAAATCTATTTCTCGGTGTTGTTTCTTAACATGTTTGTGTTGTGTTTAATCAACTATCTAGTTTTCAAAGAACAAAGTCACACCCTAAAAAACAAGGATGCAATGGAGCCTAGCGGGATCGAACCGCTGACCTCCTGCGTGCAAAGCAGGCGCTCTCCCAGCTGAGCTAAGGCCCCATGGGGTATTAAATTGAGAGAGGATCTCTCAAAACTGAACAAAGTAAAAACCTGTGCAAGGTTCCGTGTGCCCTGATGGCACTATCCTTAGAAAGGAGGTGATCCAGCCGCACCTTCCGATACGGCTACCTTGTTACGACTTCACCCCAATCAT
>NZ_BAAGIQ010000300.1:0-380 GCF_054658175.1 Alkalibacterium sp. s-m-28 | reverse complement strand
AAAGTGAAAATTTAACGAGCAACCATACTTATTTAGTTATAAAAACTAAATTTCCCTAACTGGCATTCACTTTTGGCAATTTAATGGGCAAATCACCTATAAAAAATCAAGTTATGAATAATGCAGGTTCAACATTATCATTTGGAAGCATCGATTTAAACGGCCCATAATTATCATCAGAAGTAATTACTCCCAATATAGACGTTCCATGTTCAATATCAGCAATAGTTGAGTCCGAGTTTAACATTAGAGTATTCTCAAGTTTCGCACCCCTAAGAACGACGTTCTATCCTTTTACCGTAAAGATCAGTTAGAATATTGAACTTAAAAGTACAGAAAAAGACACCTCTCTTTGGTAAAATGTAGTTACCAACAAACAT
>NZ_BAAGIQ010000299.1:0-380 GCF_054658175.1 Alkalibacterium sp. s-m-28 | reverse complement strand
AGCCTCACTTCATGATAAGATAAAGTTGGTTTCCCGACCACTTACTCAAATCATTGAAGGAGGCGTCCCATGAAGGACAAGAACAGTTTAGCACATTCACAATGGAGATGTAAGTATCACATCGTTTCCGCACACAAGTACAGAAGACAGATAATATATGGCAAGTATAAACAGAGCATCGGTGAGATTATCCGAGAACTTTGTCAGAGAAAAGGAGTGGAAATACACGAAGCGAATGCGTGCAAGGATCACATTCATATGTTAGTTAGTATCCCACCAAAGTTGAGTGTATCTCAGTTCATGGGGTATTTGAAAGGAAAAAGTAGCCTGATGATTTTCGATCGACATGCCAATTTGAAATACCGATATGGGAATCGAAA
>NZ_BAAGIQ010000298.1:0-382 GCF_054658175.1 Alkalibacterium sp. s-m-28 | reverse complement strand
TTCGAATTGGTCAACGATTGGTTGTGGGTGAAGCACAGGTAACACCGACACCGGCACCAGCACCGACACCGACACCTGTGTCAAACCAAAGAACACATACGGTTGTACGTGGGGACACCTTGTCACACATTGCCGTTGCAAACAACACGACCGTCGCTAACTTAAGACGTTTAAACAATTTAAGTAGTGACGTGATTCGAATTGGTCAACGATTGGTTGTGGGTGAAGCACAGGTAACACCGACACCGGCACCAGCACCAACACCTGTGTCAAACCAAAGAACACATACGGTTGTACGTGGGGACACCTTGTCACATATTGCCGTTGCAAACAATACAACGGTAGCTAACTTAAGACGTTTAAACAATTTAAGTAGTGACGT
>NZ_BAAGIQ010000297.1:0-383 GCF_054658175.1 Alkalibacterium sp. s-m-28 | reverse complement strand
AGAGGACAATGAACGGGTACTTATTCTGGATGATTCCATGTTTAGCCGTAATCGAAGCAAAAAAGTCGAGTTGTTAGCTAAAAACTATGATCATGCGAGCGGAAAATATATGAAAGGCTTTCGTATGCTTACTCTAGGTTGGAGTGATGGTCTCACCTTTATTCCGTTGGCAAAATCTTTTCTCAGCTCCAAAAAGAAAGCCAATCGCTTAAGTGAAGCAGATGAGCGAGTAGACAAACGGACCGTTGGATATAAGCGCCGTCAAGAAGCTCAAAAGAAAGCAACAGAAACCATGTTTGATTTACTTAATGCGCTACCTTTAAACCGTTTAAAAGCAAACACGATTCTCTTTGATAGCTGGTTTGGTCACGCTGCAGTCATTA
>NZ_BAAGIQ010000296.1:0-384 GCF_054658175.1 Alkalibacterium sp. s-m-28 | reverse complement strand
CCATCCATCTGGAGAATCTTTCCGGCATTCGCCGGACCTCAAGACAAAGAGGAAAACACACAGCGATTCTGCATAACTGGACATTCGCTCAACTGACTGACTTCATTGAATATAAAGCAAGAGAAATAGGTATCGTTGTTAAAAAGGTCAATCCAGAGTATACCTCTCAGACTTGCCCGACATGTAAGGCCAGAAATAAAGTAACCGACCGAATGTATCAGTGTGGGTGTGGCTACCGGGGGCATCGGGATAGAGTAGGAGCTCTGAATATCGCCCAAACAACCTAACTCATATGGTCACAGTATGAGTGCCCATGGAGCTATAGGCTCTGCCATGGGAGGGGTGATGGCACACCCTTAAACTTAAGGCTTGAACAAAACAGAA
>NZ_BAAGIQ010000295.1:0-388 GCF_054658175.1 Alkalibacterium sp. s-m-28 | reverse complement strand
TTTAAGGCGGTTGGATCTTTTAACAACAAAGGTTTTAGAAATAGGTGTAAAACAGCAACAGGTTCAAATCACCCTGTCTTTAATTGAATCGGCAACGGCCGAAATCTTATTTTGATCGGTATAAGGAGCGTGTCTAATGGAAGAGCAGGAAATATGGCAAGAGATCGAAACCTGTTATTTTGAACAAACGTATTCTCCCACATTGAAACTTTATATCCAACAACTCGTTCAGGCGTATAAAATTTCCAGCGAGGAAGCGTATTTGTTTTCCTATTCACAGACCAAGCAATTAATTGAAACAGCCATACAGCAGGAAGAGAGAGTTCCGTCGTCTTTTGAATCCAATGGATTTATGGAAGATCAGGATGTCTCATTTTAATGGAAAACA
>NZ_BAAGIQ010000294.1:0-392 GCF_054658175.1 Alkalibacterium sp. s-m-28 | reverse complement strand
AATAACGGTTTCCTGACTTAGACATCGGTGTCTTTTCTTTTTGATAGTTACCAGATTGATGTTTTGGCCAATAAAGACCAGCGTATTTTGCCAGTTGAGCTTCATGGTTAAATCGGTCAATTTGACCCACTTCAGCGATAATGCCTGCGGCATAAACAGGTCCAATTCCTGGAATGCTTAACAATGTTTTGCGCTATCGATGGTTTCCATAATATTCTCAATGGCTTTATCAATGATTTTTATTTCTTGTTCAAATCCACGTATCACACGCATTTGAACACCTAGATTGATATCAATACTGTCTTGTGCTAGTTTGCCTAAGCGATAAGAGTCTGAGACAGATTTTCTAATGACTTTAGCTAATTTGACAGGATCTTTAAAGCGTCCTCGCC
>NZ_BAAGIQ010000293.1:0-394 GCF_054658175.1 Alkalibacterium sp. s-m-28 | reverse complement strand
ACGTAGTTTCACTACGAGACCTGGCAGAGTCTGCTTACTTAAGATATTGAACCGCCGTATACGGAACCGTACGTACGGTGGTGTGAGAGGACGATAAATGAATTAATCATTTATCTCCTACTCGATTGGTCGTAGGCTAGTTCGTTATTAGATAATCAAAAACAGGTAAGGGGACTATTTAACGTAATTCCGAAAGAAGTCTCCCACTTCTAAACGTATGGGTACGAAGCACCAGTGAAAGTGGGAGATGAATTTAGGTCAAGCGAGAGCTTGAAGTTATTTCTCAAGACCTTTTCTTATTAGTTCAAGGATAGCTGCCGTTCTTGTAGGCAGTCCATTTTCTTTTTGGTATGCGTCTACTTTTTCTAGAATAACTTTTGGCATACGTATTTCT
>NZ_BAAGIQ010000292.1:0-402 GCF_054658175.1 Alkalibacterium sp. s-m-28 | reverse complement strand
TTCGAATATTTTTTGAGTATGTTCGGTATGTTTTCATACACGTATAGAGTATAATGGATACATGGAAAATTACCGTAGAACTAAAACAACCGTCAGCCTCATCAACTATCATTTTGTGTTTTGTCCTAGGTACAGACGAAAGATTTTCTTGAATCCCTCTCTCGAAGAACGGTTCAAGAAATTAGTTCAAGACATTTGTGATGAACAAGGCTTCCACCTCCTTGCTTTGGAGACGGGTGAAGACCATGTTCATCTGTTCTTAAATGTGTTGCCGCCTGTCAGTCCTGCGGATGTAATGGCTAAAATCAAAGGAGGGACATCGAAAATCATCCGTGACGAGTTCTCCGAGCTGAAAGCAATGCCAAGCTTGTGGACTCGTTCTTACTTCGTATCCACCGCAGG
>NZ_BAAGIQ010000291.1:0-409 GCF_054658175.1 Alkalibacterium sp. s-m-28 | reverse complement strand
GTTTCTTTGTAGTGGTTGATTTTGTCGCTGAGCATTTGGTTGTAGATGAAGCGGGCGCAGCCAAAACAATTCGCAAAATATTCTTTTTGCTGTTCGGTTGGGTATAATCTGTACTTGTATGCTTTCAACATATTTGTCAGCTCACTTCGCCTTGGTTTTCAATGTATTTTTTTATAACTTCAATTGGAGCGCCGCCTGTTGTCAATAAGCAAAAACTCCTCGACCAAAACATTTCTTTCCATAATTTCTGCTTTACTTCTGGGAAGTTCTTTTTAATGAGTCGAGAACTGGCGCTTTTGTAGGCATTGATGAATTTGGACAATTCTGTGTTAGGGTGAGCTTTGAACAGGATATGAATGTGGTCTCTATCTTCATTCCATTCGATGAGAGTGATGTTGTAGTTTGTACT
>NZ_BAAGIQ010000290.1:0-412 GCF_054658175.1 Alkalibacterium sp. s-m-28 | reverse complement strand
AGCAGGACGTTGCCGTGCAGCTCTTTTTTTTTATAAAACATTCAAGTGATTCCGCAATAGCTCAGTTGGTAGAGCGCACGACTGTTAATCGTGTTGTCGCAGGTTCGAGCCCTGCTTGCGGAGTTTTGTCACGCTTATTTACCAGCGTTGATAAAAGTAACACCTTTAGGTGTGCTATAAACAGAGTAACATGATAAACGTTTAAAACTTTTTTTAAAAAAGTATTGACGGTTAATCAGTATAATGTTACGATGTATAAGTTGCTGCGAAATGCAAGCAACACACACTGAACGAGATAGATCTTTGAAAACTGAACAAAGTAGAAACAACCAAATGTGCAGGGGCCTTCGATTCTTTTGGAGTCGAAGGCAACAAACGAGTTAACATGGTTAACTCACAAGTAATACAATGA
>NZ_BAAGIQ010000289.1:0-412 GCF_054658175.1 Alkalibacterium sp. s-m-28 | reverse complement strand
GGACTGCCTTTTGAGCCTACCCATATCCGATTCCTCTGTCTGCATGAAACCTGTGCAGACAAGAATGGAGTTCGTAGGAAGCCCCCACTTCAAAATCCGGAGGATTTAAGTGGTGGGTAGTTCACGTAATAAGCAATTCTGCCAGGTAAATAAGGGAAATACCTTGAATATACAATCGAGCGTGGTTTTCGTCTCCAATTTTTTAAGATAGATCGCCACGGAATTTCTCTTGTTTTATTCATATATAGTCTAGGACCTTTGGAAAGCGTCTCACCATTATAAGAAGGGGCTGGGAAAAAACTCCCCTAAAATGAATACATCCCTCGACCGATTTTGAGAAAAAATGGTCGAGGGATGTTTCTTTTTTAAAGACAAAATGAGCCCCACCGGCTATAATTGAAGTACCAACAGC
>NZ_BAAGIQ010000288.1:0-417 GCF_054658175.1 Alkalibacterium sp. s-m-28 | reverse complement strand
CATATTGCCGTTGCAAACAATACAACGGTAGCTAACTTAAGACGGTTGAACAATCTAAGCAGTGACGTGATTCAAATTGGTCAACGATTGGTTGTGGGTGGAGCACAGGCAACACCAGCGCCAACACCGACACCGACACCCGTGTCAAACCAAACGACCCATACGGTTGTACGTGGCGACACCTTGTCACATATTGCCGTTGCAAACAATACAACGGTAGCTAACTTAAGACGTTTAAACAATTTAAGTAGTGACGTGATTCGAATTGGTCAACGATTGGTTGTGGGTGAAGCACAGGCAACACCAGCGCCAACACCGACACCGACACCCGTGTCAAACCAAACGACCCATACGGTTGTACGTGGCGACACCTTGTCACATATTGCCGTTGCAAACAATACAACGGTAGCTAACTTA
>NZ_BAAGIQ010000287.1:0-418 GCF_054658175.1 Alkalibacterium sp. s-m-28 | reverse complement strand
GCTGGGAAAAAACCAGCTCTTAACAAACAAAAAGAACAATGAAAACCGTCGGTTTTAGATGGTCTTCATTGTTCTTTTGTATTTTTTCTGAAGATGTAGAAGTACATCCTCCTTTTCTTCGGAGTTCGAGGATCAGTTTCGTTAAATTCATGCTCATAAGCATCAAGCCAATGTCATTATGCACGGCTTGATTCCCTCTGACATGAACGCGGCGCATGCCAAAGACACCTTTCATCCGACCGAAAACAGTTTCTACGTCAATCTTTCGCTGGGCATAGATCCGTCTTCCATAATCGCTCTCCAGGTGTGCTTTCGCTTGATGTTTAAAGTATTCCCAATTGTAATTCACCGATGTTTGTCTTTGGTTCCCCTTCGGGGTTTTGGCTAGTTTATTCAGCCTGTCATCCATTTGTTCCTT
>NZ_BAAGIQ010000286.1:0-421 GCF_054658175.1 Alkalibacterium sp. s-m-28 | reverse complement strand
AATGAGCGAAGAATATATCTCGACCATCAACTCCCTTGTAGTGGAAATGGTGGAAGAAAGAAAACCTACCCGTAAAACAAGCAAAGATATTGAGGCCTATTTGCCCAGTGCTGTAAAAGCACAAGCTACCTTGGATGCAAAAAGTGTGTTTAAGAAAGGGAAGAAAAAGAAGTTTGAAACAGTGCCTCTGCTTAAAAAGCCTCATTGTGTTTGGAACAACCAAAACTACTCTTTCGACTTCCGCTACATTTCAATGCCGATCATGATTGATGGAAAGGCAAAGAAAACGCCTATCCGGGCTTTAATGGTGGATAAGAAGAATAGAAATTTTGATTTGCTAAAACACAAATTAGGGACACTACGTGTCACCAAAAAGTCAAATAAATGGATAGCGCAAATCGCTGTGACAATCTCCACCACC
>NZ_BAAGIQ010000285.1:0-423 GCF_054658175.1 Alkalibacterium sp. s-m-28 | reverse complement strand
TCACCAAAGAAATTACGCAGCAATTTGTTCTTGGTTTGACTGATTTCCAATCAAAATTTCTTTGAATGCCGCCGGTAATGTGTCGATTAATTGATCGAGCAACGCCGTTACTTGTTGTTCGGATAATACAAATTGGTCTTCAAGCAGTGCTTTTAAAGCATGCAAAAGAAGAGATAAAGATTTTGTGAAGCGAATGTTTTCTAGTTCGTCGCATTCTAAATAAAAGAGTTCTCCAATCGTTCGTGGATCCTTTTCATTTCGTGAAACAAGTGCAAAAAATATATACCGCATAAAGACAATCGTTGTGTGGGCAATCATGATGTCATATTTTCGTCCGTAGACTTCTTTCCCGAGCTGTAAATAAGATTTACAGTACTTGAAGAACGTCTCAATGTCCCACCGTTTTCCGTATAGACGAATGAT
>NZ_BAAGIQ010000284.1:0-424 GCF_054658175.1 Alkalibacterium sp. s-m-28 | reverse complement strand
ATTAAATCTCTTAATCCCCATTCTACGAACTTTTTATTTGTTAATGCTCGGTGTATGATTTCAGTTCGTGAAATTCGCCAGTAAGCCTTTCGGCTAGCTGCTGTTTTAAGGGCATCGTCATGACCGATACCGAGTTTCTTCAACCATTTATACCGAGTGGCGACTTTCTTCCATCTCTTCCAAATGATTTGTCTTAGCCGATGGTTTAACCATGCTTTAATTTCAATCATAAATGATTTCATAAAAGCAATTTTGTAGTAATTTATCCATCCTACTGTCACTCGGTTAATATCTGTCACAATGTCTTTAAAACTCCCTGGCCGATTTCTTCGAGTAAGCTTCTTCAACTTTTCACGGAAACGTTGTTTAGCCGACCGACTAGGTCGGCAACCTACTTTCCCATGTGATTATATAAATGAAACCC
>NZ_BAAGIQ010000283.1:0-436 GCF_054658175.1 Alkalibacterium sp. s-m-28 | reverse complement strand
CGAAATTCCGCCCAACTTACTTCTGAGATGGATTTAGCTAATTTTCGATTGAGCATCATATTCTTTACCAACAAATCTTCGATACCGATTATGTCGTGGTTTTTGACAATCTCGGTGGAGATTTTATGAAGGTAGTCGGTGCGTTTGTTTTTGATAGTTTCGTGAATGTTGGCAACTTTGATGCGCTGCTTCTGATAGTTCTTCGATTCGGATAATTTTCGACCATCTTTGAGCGCTTGTATTTTCCTTCTGGATAGTTTGCGTTGTTCCTTTGCTAGTTTAGTTTCCAAAGAACGAAAGAATTTTGGATTCTTGTAAACTGTTCCATCCGAAAGAATCGCAAAGTCTTTTAATCCAACATCCACACCTACAGAAGAATCTGTTTTTTCGATGGGTTCGACTTCCGTTTCGACTAAAAGGGATACGAAATATTTTC
>NZ_BAAGIQ010000282.1:0-437 GCF_054658175.1 Alkalibacterium sp. s-m-28 | reverse complement strand
ATCATCAAAAGCGACTTTTTGAAATTTTTCTCCCCCATGGGGGAGAAAGCTCCATTCTTTCAAACAGTTAATCAATCAACTAAGTTAAGAACAATTCTTAACTACAAACTTATTATACGAGGAGGGATACATATGTACGACTTGCATTGTCACATATTGCCGGGGGTAGACGATGGATCAAAATCACTAGAAGAATCAATTAAAATGGCCAAATTAGCGGTATCAGAGGGCATTACACATATACTGGTCACCCCACATCATCAGAAACAAGATTGGGTCAATGAAAAAGAAACGGTTGTCCAGCGTGTTAATAACTCAAGTTTTGCAGTTAAAAAATAGCCTTTGACCCTTGGTGTCATTGACTTGGTACCGATTATTATGCCGCTTTTGATATTTGATTCAGCTGATTTTCTTTTAAAAATGGCTTGAAGAGTTCC
>NZ_BAAGIQ010000281.1:0-439 GCF_054658175.1 Alkalibacterium sp. s-m-28 | reverse complement strand
GCCAGTTAGGGAAATTTAGTTTTTATAACTAAATAAGTATGGTTGCTCGTTAAATTTTCACTTTTCTCTATCCGCTTTTTCCCATCAAACTTAAAAATGGGCAGACTTATCCCTCGAGATGATTTCAATTTTTAAAATGATGAATGGCTATTGATTGGGTCACTCAATAAGCGGTATGCCCTGAATTTTTTTCAAGGCGAACCAAAAGTGTTTTTTATAAAGACAACTGCTACATAGTTTGAAGGTCGTATAACGGGCTGTGTTGATTACTTTACCTGCTATTTTAATCAGCTTAATTCTAACAGTTGCTATGGTGCTTTTACTCATACTTCTAGGTAAGCAGAGTCGGCGAAACCAATTCGCAAAATTGTAGGCGAGTAAGGCAATTTGTAGCTTTGTCGCATTTGTGTAAAAGTCAGGACTACTTAATTGGTCGAAC
>NZ_BAAGIQ010000280.1:0-445 GCF_054658175.1 Alkalibacterium sp. s-m-28 | reverse complement strand
TTTACATCATACCCTATGTGTAGTAAAACGTAAACAGAATACGCTTGATTAGAAGGGATTTGTTGGAAAAATGTTAGTGAAAACAAGAACCAGTGTGTATGATTTTAATTTCCATTTAGTCTGGGTAACAAAATACCGAAAGGAAATTTTTGCAACAGAAGCATTACGTGAAAACATGAAAGAAATATTATTAAAATTAGCAGAAGACAATGATATCGTGATTCAAAATCTTGAAGTATTACCTGACCATATTCATTTAATGATTTCATTTCATCCAAAGCACTCTGCTAGTAAAATCGTTCAAACGTTAAAGGGTGGTTCGGCAAGAATGTGGTTTAAAAAATACCCTGAAACGAAAGAGCAGTTGTGGGGAGGACACTTATGGTCAGGTAGCTACTTTATGTCTACATTAGGGAATGTATCAAAACATATTGTTAAAGAATAT
>NZ_BAAGIQ010000279.1:0-447 GCF_054658175.1 Alkalibacterium sp. s-m-28 | reverse complement strand
AACCATCTTCCATCTAGTTCTATTTTACACAGAAACAGCACGGAATGACCAAGCGATAACCAAGATATTTAATTATCAAAGAACTAAAGTGAATGGATCATCAAAAGCGACTTTTTGAAATTTTTCTTCCCCATGGGGGGAGAAAGCTCCATTCTTTCAAACAGTTAATCAATCAACTAAGTTAAGAACAATTCTTAACTACAAACTTATTATACGAGGGGGGAAGAGGTGCCTTTTTGTATTTTAATTGATAGAGCAACGATAGTTGCATTAAAACAACACGAAAAAACAAAAAAATTGGTAATTACTATGATTTTGTTGGGAACTGTCAAATTTTTTATGAAAACTAAAAATTAAAGGTGGTGAAGGCCCACTGACTATACCAATCGGAGCCGCATTTGCCCTTGACAAACACTTGAATGGTTTCAGTTAAGGTCACAAGGGTGA
>NZ_BAAGIQ010000278.1:0-447 GCF_054658175.1 Alkalibacterium sp. s-m-28 | reverse complement strand
CAAACCAACGGTTAGCTGAGAGAAAGAACAGAAAAGAAATAGCCGTGTAATTTTTAAAAAATAGTCATTTTGAAATTAGACGAGTGTTTCCTTTTTTAAAAAGTTAGTTATGAAATTGGTTCAAATAGAAATTCCTTTATTATATTTATTTTATTATCCTAGCAACTTTCTATTTTTGCGTAAAATGTCCAAAGTTATTTAAAACGAGCTAAATTAAGAACTCTTCTTACCAAATTGAAGAACAACGAAAGAACCCAATTTACTTTAATCAATTTACGCACACTAACTAAAATGAAGAAAATTTCTTTATAGTCAGCTCATGTTTATGGCAAGATAAAAATACATAAGATTGCAGGGTAAAAGTACACAACTCTGCGGACGGCAAAATGCAATATAAAAAGCCATTGCAAGGCACCTGAAAATCCTCTAAAGTTAGAGTTCCTACAC
>NZ_BAAGIQ010000277.1:0-449 GCF_054658175.1 Alkalibacterium sp. s-m-28 | reverse complement strand
TACATCAGCACGAAAAAGAACATGAGCATTTGGCAAAGCGAACCCTTGACAAACCGAACTTTTGAATGGTTTAAACTGGTTAAATTCAAGGGTGTATTTGTCATGCCTTTGATTTGTCTACCGTCACTCTTGTGACCTTAACTGAAACCATTCAAGTGTTTGTCAAGGGCAAATGCGGCTCCGATTGGTATAGTCAGTGGGCCTTCACCACCTTTAATTTTTAGTTTTCATAAAAAATTTGACAGTTCCAAAATATGCATTTCATTTATAATTTGATTTATTCTAACAATATATTAATGAAATAGCAATATGGTTAATGGTTTAAATGATTTTCGAAACTCGCTTTTTCCACTGATTTTGAAATAACTTACTCATACAGCGAAAAATAATCAAGATTTTTTAAGTTATTGCTCATTTTTTAAACGTAATTTGGAATAACTTTTTTAATA
>NZ_BAAGIQ010000276.1:0-449 GCF_054658175.1 Alkalibacterium sp. s-m-28 | reverse complement strand
CATTTGACAGAAGACTCCCACCTCTAAGCGAAGCGTAGGTGGGAGATGAATGCCTATTGAGCGAAGCTCAAAACAGCCCTTCTGATTTTAATGCTTTTCGCAACAGTTCAAGTACACTGGCTGTAAATGTAGCTATGCTGTTTTTCTCTTGATACGTTTCAATTGCTTCCACTAAATCTTTGGGGAAGCGAATTAGTTTTTGAATCTTTTCCATTGACACCACTCCTTAAATACTATATCATTATGATATACAAAAGGAGGTGGATTGTCAAATGAAAATTCATAAAGCCTATAAATTTCGACTCTATCCAAACAAAGAACAGGCTATTTTGATTAACAAGACTATTGGGTGTTCCCGATTCATCTACAATCATTTTCTCAATCAGTGGAATGAAACTTACAAAGAAACAGGTAAGGGATTATCTTATGGGAAATGTTCTGCACAACTT
>NZ_BAAGIQ010000275.1:0-452 GCF_054658175.1 Alkalibacterium sp. s-m-28 | reverse complement strand
AACACCAGACAGGATTGAAACAAAAATATCTCCTCATATTTTAAGACACAGTAAAGCTACTCATTTAGTCAATGCAGGTGTTAGTATTTATAATGTTAGAGATTTTTTAGGTCACAGCTCAGTAGAAACAACACAAATATATTTAACATCAAGTCTAGAAATAACCCGAAGGGCAATCGAGGCAGCTTCAAATAAGATCGTCCATGATAGTAGTCACTACTACACAGCAGAAGAAAAAGCTGATTTATTAAATTTTTTAGATACTTTCATTTAACCATCTAATGTAAAGCAAATAACAGTTAATGAAGCATCCTCTAGTTAGCACCTGAGGGTGCTTTACATTATTTTCTACTTAACATTAAATTTGTAATGTGAAGATTTACATTACAAATTGTCGCATATTAAACGAATTGTGGTACCGTCAAAATAGGTGAACATATTTATATGGCAAC
>NZ_BAAGIQ010000274.1:0-455 GCF_054658175.1 Alkalibacterium sp. s-m-28 | reverse complement strand
ATCCGCTGGTCTAAACTGACAAACGTGCTGGAATAAACAGATTCTGTCGCTTAATTGCCTCATTTTCTTAAATAAAACTGCCGGAATAAAGTGACATTTACTGGCTGGATTATTTTGCTTTTCTACATATAGTGGTGTCCGATTTTTATTTGTAGGTACTCAGTTATTCATCGCTTACATTTAAACTACAAACTTTTTTGAAAAGTTAGACCACTAAAAATTAGCTCCATCATTTTTGCGTGCTTTTATAACTAACTGTGTATAGTGAGCGGATAAATGAGATGTGAAGTTTCCTTTTCAATAAAAGAACGGTGGTTTATCCGTATTTATTATAGAATAGGAAAGTATAAAGTTTTACCCGCTAGAAAGCCTATCACCTCAAACGTTAATCACTATCACTTGATTTGAAAAGAGAGGGGATTTAAAGGTACACTATACGTATGGTAGAGAAAAGC
>NZ_BAAGIQ010000273.1:0-456 GCF_054658175.1 Alkalibacterium sp. s-m-28 | reverse complement strand
TCTCGAAACATGATTGCTAAAACACAGAAAGTAGGACGTAGTTCAGTTAGTGATGTCTTCCAACGAGCAGATCGATTTAATCTCTCCTACGAAGATATAAAAGAGCTATCTGAAAATGAGGTGTATCGAAAATTCTTCCCTGAACGACATCAGTCAGAAGTTTTATACACACTTCCTGACTACGAAAAAGTCCATAAGGAACTTCAAGGTGTAGGTGTGACCCTTAAGCTCTTATGGCAAGAGTACGTGGATAAGTGTAAGAATACCCACGGTATTGCAGTTGGATATACTAAGTTTTGCGAAGATTATCAAAAGCACATTGATCAATATCGCTTAACGAATCATTTAAAACATAAACCTGGCGTCTCAATTCAAGTTGACTGGAGTGGTTCAACCATGAGTTTATTAAATCCAGACACAGGTGAAATAACCACTGTCTATCTGTTTGTAGGAGCT
>NZ_BAAGIQ010000272.1:0-466 GCF_054658175.1 Alkalibacterium sp. s-m-28 | reverse complement strand
TTGGCTAGTTTATTCAGCCTGTCATCCATTTGTTCCTTGTCTGCTGTGTACACTTTAAACTGACGCGTATATCCCTGTTTATCCACACGTGTGCTGTAGTGGGTAAAACTAAACCGCACACCGTCCAGGTCGGTATAAGCATCTTCTATTTCGTCATATGACCAATTATCCCGGCGTTTCGGATCTTGTTTATATTTTTTCTTTTGTTCTGCGTTATACATGCCGTAAGGGATCAAAGGGATCTTTTCATAGTCATCGATGATGGATTCATAGTTTTCTTCACTGCCATATCCAGCATCTGCGACAATATATTTGAATAAGTCCAGTGTAGAAATGGCCGATAAAAATGGAAGTAGCGTTCGCGTATCCGTAGGATTTGAAAAGATATCGTAGTCAATGACGTATTGATTACTAGAAGCAACTTGAAGATTATAGCCAGGTTTCAATTCACGGTTTTTCATGGGAT
>NZ_BAAGIQ010000271.1:0-470 GCF_054658175.1 Alkalibacterium sp. s-m-28 | reverse complement strand
AATTTTAATATAAAAATTTTGCGTGCGATGATTAGGGTAATGATCCTTAATATACTTTTCAAACTTCTGTAGTAATTTATCTGCATCTTCACAACCGTCGGTTGAAATACTCATGGAAATCCCTCCTCTAATATGTACCTCAATTATTTGCTATTGACTCATTAATGTAAAGTAATATCTATCAGAAAACCGTTCAATAGTTCATATCACGGAGGACTTCACATTATTTTCAACTTAACATTAAATTTGTAATGTAAATCTTCACATTACAAATTGTCGCATATTAAACGAATTGTGGTACCGTCAAAATAGGTGAACATATTTATATGGCAACGTAGCCAGATATCACTTTTCATATCAAGCGTTGGTTCCACATAAGTGTATTGACTATAAGGAAGAGCTCCTACAAACAGATAGACAGTGGTTATTTCACCTGTGTCTGGATTTAATAAACTCATGGTTGAACCACT
>NZ_BAAGIQ010000270.1:0-470 GCF_054658175.1 Alkalibacterium sp. s-m-28 | reverse complement strand
AAAAGTAAAGTGGGTTCCCCAACACGTTTAAAGTTCTTGGGTTGTCTGATAACCACAGTGAATGGGGTCTGTCGTTACAGACCTTCGAAAGAAGCCAAAGCGAAATTCATGCGTACCTTGAAACGCTTGACTAAACGTAAACGAGCAGGGAAGTTTGATGACATTGTCAAAGAAATAAACAGCCGAACAAGAGGCTGGATTAATTATTTCGGCACAGGTTTCATCAAAACCTTCGTAACGAAAGTGGAGCAATGGCTCCATCACCGTATCAGGCAACTCATTTTAAAAAGATGGAAAAATCCACGTACTAAGATTAGCAGATTAATGCGTTTAGGTCTAGATATGGACAGTGCTAAACGCATTGGTTACTCCAGAAAGAAATACTGGAGACTGTCAAAAACACCTGAAGTTCATTGGGTGCTTACAACGAAAAGACTCTACCGGTGGAACGTAGTTTCACTACGAGACCT
>NZ_BAAGIQ010000269.1:0-480 GCF_054658175.1 Alkalibacterium sp. s-m-28 | reverse complement strand
AAGTGGACTTGATGTGCGAATTGATTGCCTTGAAGTGCAAATTCGAGCAGATAACAGAGGAGGACTTGATTCGTGAATTGGTGGACTCGGATTGGATATTGATGGACCTGTGAGCGCGAAATAATCATAATATTTATTAATAATACTTCGGGGTATCTACAGGCGTGTTAACTTATGCTATTCTAATAAATATATCCAGATATTAATATGAATGAATAAATTTAAATTGAATATAACAATGATGTCGAACTTTTTATTATATCTTATTCAATCTTATTAATATTTGATTTAACTTATTTCATATTAACAATACTTAGCGATAAATGGAATGTATTAATTATTCTCATTTATTATTTGGAACTGTCAAATTTTTTATGAAAACTAAAAATTAAAGGTGGTGAAGGCCCACTGACTATACCAATCGGAGCCGCATTTGCCCTTGACAAACACTTGAATGGTTTCAGTTAAGGTCACAAGGGT
>NZ_BAAGIQ010000268.1:0-483 GCF_054658175.1 Alkalibacterium sp. s-m-28 | reverse complement strand
AATCTACGTATCCTGACGAACCGAATGGATCTTTCAGCAGAGGACATCGGAAAGATGTATCAATCAAGATGGCAGATCGAGTTGTTTTTTAAGCACATCAAACAACATTTGACCATTAAAACGTACTATTCACAGTCTGAACAAGGCGTGGAGAATCAAGTGATTCTTGCGATGATTGTCTACTTACTGACGTTACTGATGAAACTGGAATTACGCTTGAAATCAAGCCTCTTCACTGTTTTGAGACAAATCAGAGCGTTACAGTATGAACCGTTTGCGTATTTCAAAGAATCGTTCGCCCCTGGTTAAGTGAAAGAGAATACAAATGGACTAATCCACAACTGAATAACCCTAAAAATTTCTGGAAAAAGTCATCCCTTGCGCCAGCACTTGACTTTTTTGGAAATTTTAACGAAAACCATTTGTGACGAAAGTAACAATCTATGGAAATCATTTATTCTAAGTTTTATGCAACACTAGTGA
>NZ_BAAGIQ010000267.1:0-485 GCF_054658175.1 Alkalibacterium sp. s-m-28 | reverse complement strand
ACCAACATTCCAAGGAGAGATGTCTTATGGCTAACATTTTACCAAATAATTCAGAAAAAAACGAGTTTTATTCGAGTATTGATCACTTTATCAAACAATTTACAGTCGGAACCCTGTTAAATCGGTCCAATATCAAAAAAGAAGAAGGAGTAAGTGTGACCGCTATCGTTACCTTCTTATTTACTGTTGCCTTTCATGGTGGAAAAAGTATGAATCAATTAGTGAATGATTCTGAAAGACAGCCGGGATTTAAAAAAGATACAGTGAATCGGTTCTTGAAGAATGAACGATTCAATTGGCGAACCTTCCTGCTATTACTATCTGAAAAAGTGATTGCGACGTTAATCCCTTATGTCCAAGAGGACAATGAACGGGTACTTATTCTGGATGATTCCATGTTTAGCCGTAATCGAAGCAAAAAAGTCGAGTTGTTAGCTAAAAACTATGATCATGCGAGCGGAAAATATATGAAAGGCTTTCGTATG
>NZ_BAAGIQ010000266.1:0-485 GCF_054658175.1 Alkalibacterium sp. s-m-28 | reverse complement strand
CGATTTGAAACAATGCTTTGATACACTCAATCATGATAAGCTGATGTATTACCTCGAACAGTATATACAGGATAAGATGATTCTGAAAATTATCCGTAAGTTCTTACAGAGCGGTGTCATAGATCTGTCTGGCGAATTCGTAGAAAGTAAAACAGGCGCACCACAAGGTGGCGTAATTTCGCCCCTACTCAGTAATGTGTACTTACATGAACTGGATAAAGAAATGGAACAGCGAGGACACCAGTTTGTCCGTTTCGCTGATGACTTCGTCATCTTCGTAAAATCAAAACGAGCCGGTGAACGGGTGCTACAAAGTATTACTCGCTTCATTGAAAAAGACCTGAAATTAACTGTCAACCAGGATAAAAGTAAAGTGGGTTCCCCAACACGTTTAAAGTTCTTGGGTTGTCTGATAACCACAGTGAATGGGGTCTGTCGTTACAGACCTTCGAAAGAAGCCAAAGCGAAATTCATGCGTACCTTGA
>NZ_BAAGIQ010000265.1:0-487 GCF_054658175.1 Alkalibacterium sp. s-m-28 | reverse complement strand
CTTTTAAGGCAATCAGGCGCTGTTTTTGATCATCTGTCAGCCTTTTCGTACTGGTCTCTGTGCGTACTTTTGGTTTTAAGCCATCAAACCCATACTTGCGATACAAATAGACCCAGTCACGAATACCACCAGGCTTTACTCGCCACTCACTTCCATCGACTCGTTTTAAGGGCTCTTGACTAAGGCGTTCGTAGTACGCTTGTTGGCTGGCATCAGGAAAATCCTTGTTTAAGATTGGCGCAATCACTTGAAACTTCGCTAATGCCACTTCTTCACGCTGTTTTTCATTCATTTCTTTGTCTTCCTCTCTTATATAGACTACTGCCACCTTACTACAGTCGTCTGCTTTCCAGCAGAGGTAAAAGTCGGTGAAATGAGAAAAAGAATCGATGATGGATCAGCGTGCTGTGAGAACTTGCATGAAGGCATACCCATAGCTTTCTTTATAGCTCTGTAAAAATACCGGATACTCTTCCAATGGAAGGTG
>NZ_BAAGIQ010000264.1:0-487 GCF_054658175.1 Alkalibacterium sp. s-m-28 | reverse complement strand
TTGTCTGGATTAAACAGCTTTATAACAGATCCAGTAAAGCAACGAGAAGTATAAGAAGGCATGTTTAAAAAACTTCGTTTTTTTGAAGTTTTTCGAGATATGTAAAATCACTTCTACAGTATTAGTCCGTGTACTGTAGAACACTGTTCCCGAAAGATAATAAACGGATCCACTTGTCGGGCATTGTTTTTGCATCATCATGGACGAATGGAATCCTCACAGGAACTTCGCCATCTAATGACTGATGTGGACGTAGAAAGTTGAAGCAGGCAGTAAAGCAAGCGACATGAGCACGTGCACCATTTTGAGATTTAAATCCATGGGTGCCACGGTAATTGCCTTTGTAAGTCCGGTTCAATCGTTCGATGATTTGTTTAAGGGGCCTATATTGTCTAGATACTTCGTCCTCGTTGGTTAAACCAATGACTTGAGTGATATCGAAGTTCAGGCCGTGTTGGGCCAGGAAATGTTGTGCCAGTTTGTAAAT
>NZ_BAAGIQ010000263.1:0-494 GCF_054658175.1 Alkalibacterium sp. s-m-28 | reverse complement strand
CTGTGTTAGGGTGAGCTTTGAACAGGATATGAATGTGGTCTCTATCTTCATTCCATTCGATGAGAGTGATGTTGTAGTTTGTACTCATTCTTAGAAACATATCTTTGGCATAATCCGAAACAGGGGGCGTGATGACTTTTCTTCGATACTTTATCCTGAATAATTCATAGTACCTTGTCAGAACAGGCATTTATCCCGCTTTGATAAGGTTTATCACTCTATTCCTTCTTCACCCGTTGGGTGAAGAAAAAAACATACAAAAAGAGCACGCTCTATGTTATTGTAAAGTCGACGAAAACAACAAAAACAAGAGGTGTGCTCAATGTCAACTTTACAAGAAAAGCAACTACAATTCAATCCCCATTTGGTTTGAATTTACCCAAAATTTTATGATTTCCTGAACGGTGACAAAAGCCCGAGGTATACACATGTGGAAAACATGGTATCCTCGGGCTTTTGAGCAGTCCACAGCTTAAATCTGTGGACTAATTTCA
>NZ_BAAGIQ010000262.1:0-498 GCF_054658175.1 Alkalibacterium sp. s-m-28 | reverse complement strand
TTTATCTAAAATAGCCGAGAAGACCCCCACTTCTTACGAAGTGTAAAGTGGGGGATGAATCGGCTTCGGACACGGGGTGGCTTTAGCCGTCCCGATTGTCCGATTGTTCGAGTGCTGTTTGAATCAAGTGAAAAATTGTTTGAGTACGAGTACCGAACCCTTTCTGCTCTTTGTACTTGTCCACCCTATCGAGCAATGTCTTCGGAAATCGTAAAATAACTGATTGCTTTTCCATTGTTTTCACTCCTTAATGATATACAAATAATATCTAAAATGATACAATAAGTATATCATTTAAAGGGGGTGGAAATCAATGAGACACAAAGCCTATAAGTTCCGCATCTACCCGAACAAAGAGCAGGAAATCCTGATTGCGAAGACGATTGGGTGCAGTCGGTTCGTCTTCAACCATTTCCTTGCAAAATGGAACGAGCTGTACGAAAGCTCGGGCAAAGGACTGAGCTACAATTCCTGCTCCGCTCAACTGACCGAACTAAA
>NZ_BAAGIQ010000261.1:0-507 GCF_054658175.1 Alkalibacterium sp. s-m-28 | reverse complement strand
TGTTAAAAGCTTATCTATATAGAAATTGGGAAAGTCTTAAACCATTTAAAATGAGGGATTTACCCGTAAATAAAGGGATTGGTGTTTGCGAAAGTAATCATCGTCCTTATAGTTATCGTATGAAACGACAAGGACGAGGGTTTTCAGCTCAAGGTGCTGGGAATGTAGCAGCGATCATTTCTGCACGTAAGAACGGAACGTTTCTCAAAGCGCTAACAGATAAAATACCGGAACTTACAACGAAACTCCAGCCGGAGTTTAAGGGTGCAGTGAGAGCAGCTTTGAAGAAAAGCCAACATAGACCTTCAATAGGTGTAAAAATTGGAAGAATAGCTAATTATGGCTCTTCATCAAGTCCAATGGGGCAATTACAGAAATTATTTAATTAGAACTGACTTTCTCAAGCCTTTTAAAAGCTCGAAGAGCAAAATAGGCTTGAGAAAGACAAAAACAATAAACTGCGTTTCAGATTTCTAGAATAAATTTCCGAGAATAACTTTACACATA
>NZ_BAAGIQ010000260.1:0-510 GCF_054658175.1 Alkalibacterium sp. s-m-28 | reverse complement strand
AAAAACTCAGCAATGATTTGGGCGTCTAATTTATCATTCTTTTCTTCTGTCCAGACTTTAGAAAAACGATGAATAACCCGCGGGTTTTCTACAATGGTTTCAACGTTAATCAGTTTCAACTCTGGATCATTTGAGAAGAATAAGGACGGATGCATACTGTATTGACCAGTCGCTTCCATACCTACAAGTATTTTGTCAAAATCTAACTCCTCGTGAAAGCGAAGGATTTGGTCTTTAATCATTGTGGCGCCTGACTCACTATTCGCTACTGTCTCTTGCCAAAGAATCGTATTGGTATCATCTTCACGTAAGAGAAAACAAGCATCAAGCTTCGCTTTACTTACGTCTAAACCGACAAATAATTTCATGGAAGGGTTCCCCCTTTCGTTATAAATTTGGAAGGTAAGCTTGGTCACTCCGGGCTATCCCTGTAACACAATGCGTGCCTTAACCTCGCGCATAAGTATTTAACTCGTTTCTTGTGTAGCTGCCAAGACCGAAGGTTTCCTA
>NZ_BAAGIQ010000259.1:0-514 GCF_054658175.1 Alkalibacterium sp. s-m-28 | reverse complement strand
GATTTACAGGTGAAAATCAAGTATCAAAGCCAACTTTCCGGACTCTTTTTCCAGTTTTCAAGACGTGACATCTCTTCCTCATCCACAAGCCCGTTCCTTAATGCAGCCTCGATCAGAGAAGAATAATCTGTTATGGTGTGATAGTCTATATTCAAGTCATGAAAGGCGCTGGTCCCCAAGTCGAGCTCATAGGTAAATATAGCAGCCACTCCCAGTACATCAGCACCTTCACTTTTTGCTGCATTGACGGCATCGATGACACTCTGTCCAGTAGAGATCAAGCGGGAGTTTAACAGCTGGAATCAATAAAAAGTGACACAAAGCCTGTTATGGCTTTATTTTTTTGTCAAATTTGATAGACTTATATTGTAGTACTATGTAGTAATATGTTATAATAGAGATACATTTAAAAGGAATGAGGATTAGCTATGCGTATTAAAAAGAATAAATCTAAACATTCTACCTCCTATTCTGTTATTGAAAGTTATCGTGATCGAAATGGTCGGTCTACAAC
>NZ_BAAGIQ010000258.1:0-519 GCF_054658175.1 Alkalibacterium sp. s-m-28 | reverse complement strand
GACTATCCGAAGATATAAACCGAACGTATTTTCGAATACGTGGCGGTTTAGTTCAGTGCACCCTTTTTTATGAAAATAGGTTGTCATTTTATAATCTATTCTCTTGACTTAACACCATAATGCTTTACTATTGACTATAAGGCATCGATGATTGTTTGACTATTTTTGACTATTAACAATTATACCAACAATTATGGCAAATGAAAAGAGAGAAGCAACGTCAATCCTGAGAGTATCAAAAAAAGGCAGCTTAAGATTTCCATCTAAAGCAACCTTTGTATTTTGATATCTTACGCGCCCTAAAGGACTTGAACCCTTAACCGCCTGATCCGAAGTCAGGTGCTCTATCCAATTGAGCTAAGGACGCATGGATGGTCATATTGCCGTTTGCAATGAGCCGTACAGGATTCGAACCTGTGACCCACTGATTAAAAGTCAGTTGCTCTACCAACTGAGCTAACGGCTCATGGATCTATGGAGGTTAACGGGCTCGAACCGCTGACCCTCTGCTTGTAAGGC
>NZ_BAAGIQ010000257.1:0-531 GCF_054658175.1 Alkalibacterium sp. s-m-28 | reverse complement strand
AACAAAGACCAACAAGTTTTAATCAATCAGACGTTTGGGCATTCAAGATTTGTCTGGAATCAAATGTTGAATATGCTAAACACAAGATACGAAAACAATCCAGATTTGAACATGTTATCTTTCAGTAAACTAAGTTCTTTGCTCACTCAAATGAAAAAAGAGTATGCTTGGTTGAAAGACGTGGACTCTAAAGCTCTGCAAAATTCTGTTAAAACGCTTCGAGAAACATTTGATAGGTTCTTTAAAAAACAATCAAATTACCCACGGTTCAAATCAGGAAAGATTCATAAACAGTCTTATAAGACCCTTGAACGAACAATACGATTCAACCATAACCAAAAGTACATTAAACTGCCCAAATTGGGTTGGGTTAAGTGCAGAATGTCTCTGAACCACATTAATAATAACAACATCAAATCAGTTACTGTTACCCGTAAATCCAACAACAACTATTATATTTCTGTATTAGTAGAGTGCGAAAACCAAGACTTACCTAAGACAGACAAAATAGTTGGGGTAGATTTAGGATTG
>NZ_BAAGIQ010000256.1:0-535 GCF_054658175.1 Alkalibacterium sp. s-m-28 | reverse complement strand
TTTCTGGAAAAAGTCATCCCTTGCGCCAGCACTTGACTTTTTTGGAAATTTTAACGAAAACCATTTGTGACGAAAGTAACAATCTATGGAAATCATTTATTCTAAGTTTTATGCAACACTAGTGAAACCATTTATATAGAGCTTTTGAAGAAGGATAGCCTAGTTCTTGAATGACTGACGTTAAAGAGTGCTCGTATTTGATATAAAGCTTCACAGCTGTCATTCTTTCTTGGTAAGAGTACATGGACATTCTCCTGTCTTATAGTAGTCCAAGATTATGTCCGCCCCCCCCAGTGGTACAAATGTGTGGCAGTAGTCAACTTAGTTTTCATTGGAAACCCTGGTGTAGGGAAAACACACCTTGTCATCGCATTAGGAATTGAAGCATGTCATCAAGGCTACCGTACACTGTTTATCAGTTGTCATGAATTACTTTTACGTCTTCGTTCTGCCTTTGAAAAAGGGACCGTCGATCGTGTTCTGAAACGATATGCCAAATATGATCTTTTGATCATTGATGAAATAGGTTATTTAC
>NZ_BAAGIQ010000255.1:0-535 GCF_054658175.1 Alkalibacterium sp. s-m-28 | reverse complement strand
GCCTTGTCGCACTTAGGCAGTACCCGTTTTTATCAAGGTCTTCAAACGGCCTACGACCGTTTCTTCAATGATTTCTTATCTATGCATCCCAGCTGCCCCAAATGTAATCATACAGCCATCGTCTTTTATGATGTATGTTCAAGAGAAGTATACCTTAATCACACCTACTCATTTACATTACAGATCGCTCGCGTACGTTGCGCTAACTGTTCTTGTCTATCACGGATCCTTCCGGATTATGTCATTCCCCATAAACGCTATGTTGTCGGCCTTATTTGTCTCGCCCTGGACGTTACCCAATCCGTGAGGAGTGTGTCAAATCGAACGGCCCTATCCACAAAACTGATCCGGTATTGGCGGACGCAGTACAAGAAATGGCATGAGGTAGGGCTGCAGGCGTTAATGGGTCACCTTCCATTGGAAGAGTATCCGGTATTTTTACAGAGCTATAAAGAAAGCTATGGGTATGCCTTCATGCAAGTTCTCACAGCACGCTGATCCATCATCGATTCTTTTTCTCATTTCACCGACTTTT
>NZ_BAAGIQ010000254.1:0-540 GCF_054658175.1 Alkalibacterium sp. s-m-28 | reverse complement strand
ACTTTCTTAAACGTTAATTTTTTTGAATAGCGATCAAACTGACCGATAGCCTGTCGAGACGATTCACTTAATGTTTCTAAAGAAATGTACGAAAACCATTTATTTATGGTCATTTTTGTTTTATACTCAAGTTTCGCACCCTAATCAGACCTTGGAAAGCCTATCGGCTTAAGGTTAATCAACGAGATCAAACAGTGCTGTATGCCTGATTGGGCTGGTTTCCAGATAAAATTTCTTTAAATGAAGTCGGTAATGTCTCAATTAATTGATCCAGCACCTTCGTCACCTGTTGTTCAGATAGTACAAATTCACCTTCTAACAGCTCTTTTAACGCATGCAATAAAAGAGAGAGGGATTTTGTGAAGCGAATATTTTCGAGTTCATCGCATTCCATATAAAACAGATCTCCGATCGTTCGTGGATCCTGTTCATTTCGTGAAGCAAGGGCGAAGAATATATAGCGCATAAAGACAATAGTAGTGTGAGCGATCATGATATCATACTTTCGTCCGTATACTTCTTTTCCGAGCTGCAGGTAGG
>NZ_BAAGIQ010000253.1:0-555 GCF_054658175.1 Alkalibacterium sp. s-m-28 | reverse complement strand
TTCTTGTAAACTGTTCCATCCGAAAGAATCGCAAAGTCTTTTAATCCAACATCCACACCTACAGAAGAATCTGTTTTTTCGATGGGTTCGACTTCCGTTTCGACTAAAAGGGATACGAAATATTTTCTTGTTGGATTTCTGCGAATAGTAGCATTGAGTATTCTGCCTTCTACCTCACGACTTTTCGCAAAGAGAACCAATCCCAGTTTCGGCAGTTTCAACTTGTTGCCTTCAACGGAAATATTCCCATTAGTTTCTTTTGTAGTGTATGACTGAAGCGGATTATTTTTTGACTTGAAACGAGGATACTTGTTTTGCTTTTTGAAGAAGCGGTCAAAACTCTCTGAAAGGTTTCGTAGAGAAGACTGAAGTGCAATACTATCGACTTCTTTAAGCCACTCCGTTTCTTCTTGTTTTTTCAAAGAAGGAAGTTGTGCAGAACATTTCCCATAAGATAATCCCTTACCTGTTTCTTTGTAAGTTTCATTCCACTGATTGAGAAAATGATTGTAGATGAATCGGGAACACCCAATAGTCTTGTTAATCAAAATAGCC
>NZ_BAAGIQ010000252.1:0-555 GCF_054658175.1 Alkalibacterium sp. s-m-28 | reverse complement strand
TTCTTGTAAACTGTTCCATCCGAAAGAATCGCAAAGTCTTTTAATCCAACATCCACACCTACAGAAGAATCTGTTTTTTCGATGGGTTCGACTTCCGTTTCGACTAAAAGGGATACGAAATATTTTCCTGTTGGATTTCTGCGAATAGTAGCATTGAGTATTCTGCCTTCTACCTCACGACTTTTCGCAAAGAGAACCAATCCCAGTTTCGGCAGTTTCAACTTATTGCCTTCAACGGAAATATTCCCATTAGTTTCTTTTGTAGTGTATGACTGAAGCGGATTATTTTTTGATTTGAAACGAGGATACTTGTTTTGCTTTTTGAAGAAGCGGTCAAAACTGTCTGAAAGGTTTCGTAGAGAAGACTGAAGTGCAATACTATCGACTTCTTTAAGCCACTCCGTTTCTTCTTGTTTTTTCAAAGAAGAAAGTTGTGCAGAACATTTCCCATAAGATAATCCCTTACCTGTTTCTTTGTAAGTTTCATTCCACTGATTGAGAAAATGATTGTAGATGAATCGGGAACACCCAATAGTCTTGTTAATCAAAATAGCC
>NZ_BAAGIQ010000251.1:0-556 GCF_054658175.1 Alkalibacterium sp. s-m-28 | reverse complement strand
TGGACAATATTGGAGAATATTCAACAGCTGGTTCTGTTGCATTAGCTACTCCAGAAGATCATATTAATTTTTTGACGATTGTAAGACCAAGGGGTCTTTATACTCTTTTTTCCATCTTTTTGTTTTCGATCTAATCGAGAAGAATATAAAGTGGCATGATAGACAGTTAATACTTAAAAATGTCTAAAAAAGCAGTGAGCTTAATAGAAATAGTTATCCACATTTAGAGGTATGAATAATTCAGGTAAATGTAATCATAGAAAATTGTTCGAATACTTTACAAAATAGGTAGAAAGATATATTTATAGGCTGAGAACTGTGATTTTAATGTGTTCTCAGCCTATAAGTGTATGTGAAATTATAGAACAATTTTTATCTAGTCAAGTAAGAAGTCAAATGATATGCGATTATTTGAGATTTTTAGAACTGTATAACTCAAGTTTTGCAGTTAAAAAATAGCCTTTGACCCTTGGTGTCATTGACTTGGTACCGATTATTATGCCGCTTTTGATATTTGATTCAGCTGATTTTCTTTTAAAAATGGCTTGAAGAGTTC
>NZ_BAAGIQ010000250.1:0-559 GCF_054658175.1 Alkalibacterium sp. s-m-28 | reverse complement strand
CCTTATTATATTCAGGCGTTAAACCAGTTGAGTGAGGAGCAAAAGGAACTCTATACTGTCGCACCATACTACTTAAAGCTACGATACGTCTATCGTCAGTTTAATTTAAAACTCGAGGACATCAAGTCCTATGGACTGATTGAATCGCCAGTTGACTTAAGTCGCATTCATGCCTCACCTCGATTATTAGGTGAGATTTTGACCTACCACGTTAATTACGGCCTTCCTGCACCTAAGGTTGCCGCATTAATCTACGACATACACGGAGTAAAGATTGGTAGACAGACGATATTAAACTACGCGGCAGC
This sequence comes from Alkalibacterium sp. s-m-28, assembly GCF_054658175.1. Classification (NCBI taxonomy): domain Bacteria; kingdom Bacillati; phylum Bacillota; class Bacilli; order Lactobacillales; family Carnobacteriaceae; genus Alkalibacterium; species Alkalibacterium sp. s-m-28. The sequence goes on along the minus strand of NZ_BAAGIQ010000250.1, from coordinate 251 downwards.
AGCAGGGGCTCAACTTTACACCCTTACTCAACACTACCCCTATGATCTTTCTGATCAGATCTGTGGAGACGAGACCTACATCCGTGTCGGGAAAAAATGGCACTATATCTGTTACTTCTTCGATGCAAAGAATAAAATCATCTTATCCCAAAGAGTGTCTGAAAAACGCAATACTGAATTAGCAATCAGGGCCATTCACGATGTGCTCGACCACTATATAGCTAGCGAAATCCCTGAGGATTTAAACCTCA
>NZ_BAAGIQ010000249.1:0-591 GCF_054658175.1 Alkalibacterium sp. s-m-28 | reverse complement strand
CAACGAATAAGACGAGGCTTCTGTGATTCTTTTCCAGGAACATGAGTGTGATGACACACCTTACAATACCGCTGGCCTATCTGTTTATTGTTTAAGTACAAATAAGAATCAGGCGCATGGCAGCGTGGACACTTTTCTTTTTTAGATAGTTGAGGTGATGTTTTTCGCCGACGAATAGGTTTAATCGGTTTACCGAGGTCTTCGGAATAATCTAGAATACGTTGATAATCTAAATCATGTACCTTTCTAATGATTGGAAGGTCATCTATTTCCATATGTTTATATGGAAGATTAAGAGGTTCCGATGCTTTTGGAGCACGGGAGTGCTTTAAAAACTGATCACGTTCTTCAATAAGGGAACGCGTTAATTCTCGGTATTTTTCAAGCATTTCCTGTTGTCTGATATTTTCTTTCAGACAATAGTAGATAATTTCAAACTGAGCGTTTATAATAGGGGTATACAACACTTGTCCATTCCTTTCTTGGAAGTAGTTTGGTTGGTACCTACTATTTTGAACGAGATTTAGGGGAGGGGCAAGTGTTTTTTTGCTTTTCCTTGATATAACAACCATTGTAAGCAATTATTAAAAG
>NZ_BAAGIQ010000248.1:0-595 GCF_054658175.1 Alkalibacterium sp. s-m-28 | reverse complement strand
AATCGATTAAATGAAGCCGATGATTGCATAGATAAACGAACCACTGGATATAAGCGTCGTCAAGAAGCTCAAAAGAAAGCGACAGAAACCATGTTTACTTTACTTCACTCTCTACCCTTGCAAAAATTAAAAGCACAAACGCTCCTTTTTGACAGCTGGTTCGGTCACGCTTCTGTGATCAAGCAAGTGGTAACGGATTATCCATTACACGTTATTTGTATGATAAAGCCCATGCGAGCGACCTATGGCTATCAAGGCGAACGCTACACGCTTAAGGAACTCTATGCCCACTTAAAGAAAAAGCGCGGGCGTGCCATCGTTAAAGCAGAAGCTGTTGTGAGCCTAGGGCTCAATGATCAAGGGAAAGAGATTAAAGCAAAAATCATTTTTGTTAAAAATCGCAACAGTAAGGGCAAGCGTAATTGGCTAGCGTTATTATCCACAGATATCGAGATGGAAAATGAAGAGATCATTCGTCTATACGGAAAACGGTGGGACATTGAGACGTTCTTCAAGTACTGTAAATCTTATTTACAGCTCGGGAAAGAAGTCTACGGACGAAAATATGACATCATGATTGCCCACACAACGATTG
>NZ_BAAGIQ010000247.1:0-596 GCF_054658175.1 Alkalibacterium sp. s-m-28 | reverse complement strand
CTAGACCATCAAACCAAAACCTGTTTGACGAGATAAATCCAATAGTGCTGTAAAAACCAATCAATTGTATGCTCATTTAAGAGCTATTCCCCCAATTATTCCTTGGAGTTTCCTAGTTCACTCACTTTTATTCCATCTACATAAGTGGAATGCACCGTTATATTCTTGATCTCAGAAGGAGTAACTGAAAAAATATCCTGATTCAGTATAGCAAAGTCTGCCAGAAACCCCTCTTTAATTCGTCCCTTTACATCCTCATCAAAGCTCGCATAGGCACTTTCATAAGTGTAGGCATCGACTGCCTCATAGATAGACATCGCTTCGTTAGGAAGATAGGCTTTCTCAAGCGGCTCATTCAGTCTGTTTCGTGTAACTGCACACTGAATATTTTCAAATGGATCGAATGAAACGATCGGTGCATCGCTGCTGAATGACTGATGAACCCCTTTATCCTTCATTGTTTTAAATAAGTAACTCAAGTTTTGCAGTTGAATATCCAGGTTTAACCCTTGCGGTTATTGAAACTTCTTATAAATAATTATCAAAAAACACACAAAAAGACACCTCTCTTTGGTAAAATGTAGTCACCATAACAA
>NZ_BAAGIQ010000246.1:0-599 GCF_054658175.1 Alkalibacterium sp. s-m-28 | reverse complement strand
TCGGATTTTTCCCCTTTTCATCATACAAATAAGGCCCATAGGACGTGTCGATCTGCCACATATCATTGGCATGAGCCATTTCAAATGACCGTCGGTCTTCTGGTGATCGCCAGCGATACTGTTCATTTTGTTGACGCATGAACCGTTGAACCGTGGATAAAGAAACCGTCTGCGGGTTGAGTTCACCGTTTTCGCTCAAATAATGATACAGATTCGTCACTGTTCGACGAGGACGTTCTTCTTTTAAGGCAATCAGGCGCTGTTTTTGATCATCTGTCAGCCTTTTCGTACTGGTCTCTGTGCGTACTTTTGGTTTTAAGCCATCAAACCCATACTTGCGATACAAATAGACCCAGTCACGAATACCCCCAGGCTTTACTCGCCACTCACTTCCATCGACTCGTTTTAAGGGCTCTTGACTAAGGCGTTCGTAGTACGCTTGTTGGCTGGCATCAGGAAAATCCTTGTTTAAGATGGGCGCAATCACTTGAAACTTCGCTAATGCCACTTCTTCACGCTGTTTTTCATTCATTTCTTTGTCTTCCTCTCTTATATAGACTACTGCCACCTTACTACAGTCGTCTGCTTTCCAGCAGAGG
>NZ_BAAGIQ010000245.1:0-607 GCF_054658175.1 Alkalibacterium sp. s-m-28 | reverse complement strand
TCTGTCGAATCATAAAATTCATGATTGTAAACCCGTAACCGGTCCATTGTTCTAGCGAGAGCTTCTACGCTGCCTTTTGTTTGGGGGCGAAAAGGGCGACAGACCATTGTTCTGAACCCTGCATCTTTACTAAAAGAATAGAAGCGATCGTTTAAATGAACCTGAGAGAATTGAGTTCGTGATCGGTCGACGACAGTTTTCATATTATCGAACCATATTTCTTCTGGAACACCACCGGTGTGATAAAAGGCATCATTCATGCACTCAAACAATGTATCTTGTTTACGATCAAAGGTAAGCGTAATAAATTTCTTCTTTGAGTAGGGCAATATATAAAGAAAAATATTAAAGCGGAAGACTTCTCCCTGACTGCTTATGAGTCGCATTTCTTCTTTCCAATCGATTTGTGCTGAAAGACCAGGCGTATATTCGACACGTACAGTTGCTTTCTGTATCCGTTCTTTTTTCACTCCACGGCAGTAGTCTCTAACAAGACTGTAACTCCCATCGAACCCTTTCTTTTGTATGAATTTGAAGATACTTTTAGCGGTACATTGATCTTCTAACTTAGTATCTATGATTTGTTTGAATGAATCTAATTTACTCG
>NZ_BAAGIQ010000244.1:0-608 GCF_054658175.1 Alkalibacterium sp. s-m-28 | reverse complement strand
CTGTTCACTTCACTACTCCAAGAGAATGGCCTGCTTCATGAGGAGGCTTTGTTTATTGACGGCACGAAACTTCAAGCTGATGCCAATATTTACTCCTTCACTTGGAAGAAGGCCATCGATCGTTATGAATCAAAGCTGAACGAGAATGTCGAAGCATTGTATGAAACCATGATTCAGTCACAAGTGGATATCTGCCTTTCAAAAGAGCAGTTAGACACATCAGAAGGCATTGAAACGCTGATTGAGGCAATTGACACCTCGCTAGAAGCGGTTGAAGAATCTATCCAAGAAGAAACACAGATTCCCAAAGGTGGTTCTATACACAAACGACGACGTCGTCTATTAAAAAAGCACCGCAACAAGTGTGTCAAAGATTACCTTCCGCGAAAACAGTCATACGAAGAAGCCCGCGCAACCTTTGATGGACGAAACAGTTATTCCAAAACGGATAAAGACGCTACGTTCATGTGTATGAAAGAAGATCCCATGAAAAACCGTGAATTGAAACCTGGCTATAATCTTCAAGTTGCTTCTAGTAATCAATACGTCATTGACTACGATATCTTTTCAAATCCTACGGATACGCGAACGCTACTTCCATTTTTATC
>NZ_BAAGIQ010000243.1:0-610 GCF_054658175.1 Alkalibacterium sp. s-m-28 | reverse complement strand
TTTTGGTTACTGAATAGTAATAGTGAGATAATGCCTTGTCTATATTCTCGCTAGCCACTAAATAAGAATCATTAAATTTTGACATAATTTTAATATAAAAATTTTGCGTGCGATGATTAGGGTAATGTTCCTTAATATACTTTTCAAACTTCTGTAGTAATTTATCTGCATCTTCACAACCGTCGGTTGAAATACTCATGGAAATCCCTCCTCTAATATGTACCTCAATTATTTTCTATTGACTCATTAATGTAAAGAAATATCTATCAGAAAACCGTTCAATAGTTAATATCAGGAAAAACTTTACATTACTTTCTACTTAACATTAAATTTGTAATGTGAAGATTTACATTACAAATTGTCGCATATTAAACGAATTGTGGTACCGTCAAAATAGGTGAACATATTTATATGGCAACGTAGCCAGGTATCACTTTTCATATCAAGCGTTGGTTCCACATAAGTGTATTGACTATAAGGAAGAGCTCCTACAAACAGATAGACAGTGGTTATTTCACCTGTGTCTGGATTTAATAAACTCATGGTTGATCCACTCCAGTCAACTTGAATTGAGACGCCGGGTTTATGTTTCAAATGATTCGTTAATCGA
>NZ_BAAGIQ010000242.1:0-611 GCF_054658175.1 Alkalibacterium sp. s-m-28 | reverse complement strand
CAGACGTCATAGTACTAGCCTTATGGCTAGGAAGGACAGAACAATAACAATTTTGGAAATCAAGGAGGTGGATACGCCACCAGTATCGCAGCCAACATCGTGATTAAGTTCGTAGAGATGGCTACCTACAGAAGGATAAGCTGGAAGCAAAGAATATGTAGGAGTGCGTAGGGGCGTAACGCAGATATGAACAGACAAAATGATATCTCACTTATTGACCGAGTAGTCAGTAAAAACAACATGGAAAGAGCTATTCAAAAAGTCCTTAAAAACAAAGGAGCTCCCGGTGTAGACGAGATGACCGTTTATGAATTAGAGGAGCATATGCAGACCTATGGGTCAGCGATTGTCCAAAAATTGAAGAACGGAACTTATCAACCACAACCAGTTAAGCGTGTAAAAATACCCAAAGCAAATGGTGGGGTTCGACTATTAGGAATCCCAACGGTAAGAGACCGTGTCGTCCAACAAGCTATATTACAAGTGATTGACCCAATTATAGACCCCTATTTCTCAGAATATAGTTACGGCTTTCGTAAAGGTCGCAACGCTCACCAAGCAATTGAGCGAGTGATTGGTTATTATGAAGAAGGTTATAAGATAGTAGTAGA
>NZ_BAAGIQ010000241.1:0-616 GCF_054658175.1 Alkalibacterium sp. s-m-28 | reverse complement strand
ATTAAAGACCTAACAAAACGAGATCATAATTTGTTAAATATATCATGGCTATGTGAGATTGCTTTAGTTTCACGTTCGGGGTATTACAACTGGTTGAAATCTGAAGAGAGTCGAAAGAAAAAAGAAGAACAAGATCAGCACGATTTTAATTTGATACTTGAAGCCTATACACATCGCGGCTATGATAAAGGATCCAGAGGGATCCATATGCGACTGTTACACATGGAGATACTCATGAACCGGAAGAAAATCCAGCGCTTAATGAGAAAGTTTGGACTGTTCTGCCCTATAAGAAAACCGAATCCGTATAAGCGCATGGCAAAAGTACGCCAGGAACATGCGTTAAAACCTAATCTCGTTAACAGAGAATTTAGAGCCTACGGTCCACGAACGATCCTCTTAACAGATATCACCTATCTCTTTTACGGGCGAGGAAGGAAAGCTTATTTATCTGCCGTGATTGATGCATTCACGAACCAGGTCTTAGCGTATCAATTAAGTGAATCCTTAAGTATTGATTTTGTTTTAGAGATGATTGAAGACCTTTTGATCAACCATGACATTTCAAAACAACAGAAAACCCTGATCCATTCCGACCAGGGCATTCACTATACAA
>NZ_BAAGIQ010000240.1:0-625 GCF_054658175.1 Alkalibacterium sp. s-m-28 | reverse complement strand
TAGAATAGGAAAGTATAAAGTTTTACCCGCTAGAAAGCCTATCACCTCAAACGTTAATCACTATCACTTGATTTGAAAAGAGAGGGGATTTAAAGGTACACTATACGTATGGTAGAGAAAAGCATTCGCATAGAAATGAATAAACTCAAAGCTATATTTCTGGACAATAATAATTGGGAGAATTTTCTAAAAAATAACAAAGGAAAGATACGCCAAGTTATTAGAAAAGAAGTTGATAAGTTTCTGCATTGTGGGGATTTGTCTAATGGATTCCGCGTGTATAAGTGTGAGGCTTGCCCAAATGTTAAGCATGTTCCGATTCGGTGTAAAGGGAAATTCTGTCCCACCTGCGCAGTTGGAGAAGCACAGAAATGGGCAGATATTCAATCAAACGACATGTACCGTAGTATTCATCGCCATGTGATTTTAACCATTGATGAAGGGCTTCGTCCCATTTTCACTAGTCATTATCGGAAAAAACTATTAAAAGGCTTAATGGACGAAGCCGGACGGCTTTTGAATGAATGGTTCGAATCGTTAGGTGTCACACCTGGTATTGTCTCCGCTCTTCATACCTTTGGATCTAAACTAGAATTTAACCCTCATATCCATATGCTTGTGACAA
>NZ_BAAGIQ010000239.1:0-631 GCF_054658175.1 Alkalibacterium sp. s-m-28 | reverse complement strand
AGGGACTGCCTTTTGAGCCTACCCCTATCCGATTCCTCTGTCTGTATGAAGTCTGTGCAGATAAGAATGGAGTTCGTAGGAAGCCCCCACTTCAAAATCCAAAGGATTTAAGTGGTGGGTAGTTCACGTCTTTAGTGAACAACCACTTGCTGGAGCCTAAAGATAAGATTGCTCTGATGATCCCAACCTTTGCGCCTTACATGGAAATTCCTGAACTGCCGGAATATGAATTCGATGTAGAATATATTAGGTCTGAAATCATGACAATCGATGGACAGACCAGTCATCAGTTCAGTGAACACGAACTGAATAAATTAAGGAATACGGACATTAAAGCAGTTTTTGTAGTGAATCCAAGTAATCCGACAGCGAATGCGATATACGGTGATTCGATTGAACAGCTGAAAGACATTGTTGAAAAGGATAATCCTGATCTGATGATATTATCTGACGATGTGTATGGCACCTTCCTTGAATCATTCACATCGCTGTTTACAGCTATTCCTTACAGAACTATCAAGCGTGAAAGCCCACGGTTTTAATCGTGGGATGAGAGCGTACATTGAGATAAGTGCCTGCTTGGTTTGTCTTCTTTTTATTTTAAAATTAAGTATACATTTCTCTAGCCTTT
>NZ_BAAGIQ010000238.1:0-641 GCF_054658175.1 Alkalibacterium sp. s-m-28 | reverse complement strand
GTGGAAATGAGATGGTTCCTGTTTACTATAAGAGTATTCACGGTATCGTCTACGATAATTCAGAACTGAAAAAGTAATGGCTACGCACTATCCCAAAAGGGCGAAGGCGTAGCCGAAGCTTTTTTTAGAAAGAGTTCAAGCCTCACAGGCATGTGAGGGACCTGAGGATCGGTGCTGAACCGGACAACGACCTGGCGATTCGTCTTTATAAATCATTCGGCTTCAGGAAAGAAGGCATGGTGGAAGGCGAAAATGTCTATGTCGGTGAATGGAAAGTTTGAATAGGTAAATAAAGGATGCGTCTTCTTTTGAGACGCATCCTTTTTGGTGTCAAGGAACAAAGCTCTGGCCATAATGACAAGCTTTTGGAAAGTGAAAAGACCCGCCGACTGGCGAGTCTTTAAATCATTAAAGGGCTGGTTCTGCAAAGTGGCGAATGATTCTCTTAGCTGTAGAAAAGCAAAATAATCCAGCCAGTAAATGTCACTTTATTCCGGCAGTTTTTTTTAAGAAAATGGGTCAATTAAGCGACAGAATCTGTTTATTCCAGCACGTTTGTCAGTTTAGACCAGCGGATTGTCTTCTACAATAGTTACTAAAAAAAGTCCGAAGAGCATTGGGAGCGTATGCTCCTTTCTCTT
>NZ_BAAGIQ010000237.1:0-653 GCF_054658175.1 Alkalibacterium sp. s-m-28 | reverse complement strand
GAACTCTTCAAGCCATTTTTAAAAGAAAATCAGCTGAATCAAATATCAAAAGCGGCATAATAATCGGTACCAAGTCAATGACACCAAGGGTCAAAGGCTATTTTTTAACTGCAAAACTTGAGTTAAATAATGGAGTAACTTTAAAAAATCGCTTTGTCATGGCTCCAATGACAACAAAAATGAGTTTTTTTGATGGCGTCATCACCGAAGATGAGAAGCGGTATTATCAGATGCGAAGCAAAGAAGCCGGCGCAGTTATCACTGCGGCAGCCAATGTCTCTGAAGGGGGAAAAGGCTGGGAAGGTGAACTCGGAATTCACGATGATAGACACAATGATGGCATGGCATCACTTGCAACTGTGATTAAACATAAAGGGACAAAGGCCATTGTTCAGTTATATCATGGGGGGCGAATGACCAGTTCTTCTGTTCTAAGAGGTAAACAGCCAGTCGCTCCAAGTGCAGTCAAAGCAGAAAGACCGACCGCCGAAGAGCCTAGAACATTAGAAGAGGACGAGATCCTTCAGATTATCAGTTTTCCGAGCGAGAAAACCCACGGTTTCAATCGTGGGATGATAGCTCGGCAGGGATGAGGGTTCGCTTTGGCGAACTCGAAAGCCCTGTGATATATTCGAATATTTTTTGAGTATGTT
>NZ_BAAGIQ010000236.1:0-657 GCF_054658175.1 Alkalibacterium sp. s-m-28 | reverse complement strand
GTTGTAGACCGACCATTTCGATCACGATAACTTTCAATAACAGAATAGGAGGTAGAATGTTTAGATTTATTCTTTTTAATACGCATAGCTAATCCTCATTCCTTTTAAATGTATCTCTATTATAACACATTACTACATAGTACTACAATATAAGCCTATCAAATTTGACAAAAAAGTAAAGCTATAACAGACTTTGTGTCACTTTTTATTGATTCCAGCTGTTAAACTCCCGAGACATTAATGAACGAGTTAGTACTATCTGAACAACATGTTCAAGACTTGTTAGATACCATCTTTGATAGTTTACCGGAACTCTTCAAGCCATTTTTAACCTTCATTCCCGTGTAAATTATAACGAGGAATGCAAAAAACATTGATATAAAAGGAAATTTCTGGCTATTCCTATTGAATTTCCGCACTTTCCACGTTATAATTATAACGTGGAAAGGCGTGATTTTATGAGTTTAGTATATGTAACCAACAAAAAGAACGGCACTACCTATGTTTACGAATCAACCAACTATTGGGATAAAATCGAGTAGGGGGTAAATAATTAATTTATTTACCGTCCTCTCACACCACCGTACGTACGGTTCCGTATACGGCGGTTCAATATCTTAAGTAAGCAGACTCTGCCAGTTGGTTTAGTGAAACTAA
>NZ_BAAGIQ010000235.1:0-666 GCF_054658175.1 Alkalibacterium sp. s-m-28 | reverse complement strand
AGCTTGTCTATCATTCGCAAATTGAAGGGTTAGACGCCCATTTTTGCGCACAGCTATCCCTCTAAACTCCATTACATTGCCACATTCCGAACATTCCAATGGATCTTCCCCAAATGATTCTATACGCCGCTTCCGCCAACCTAACGGTTTGATCATTTCCTTCGCATTGATTAACACTTTTTGTGTGTCAAGTTGAAATTGTTTGACCACTATCTTCATGAGTGTCTTAATACGACGAGAATACAAACCATAGTGGCGTACCATTTTAAACTGTTCATCTGGAATATGTCGGACAAGGCGTCCAATGAATTCCGCCACAGGTAGTTCCTCAACTTTCCATTCGCCATCCCGTTTATCTTGATAACTAAAGGCAACGACTTCACCGTCATACATAATGATGCGATGAAGAGCGATAGGTCCTCGCTTCATGTAGCGTCCAATATAACCGAGTAACCCTTTCACATGTGTTTTACTTCTCTTAGGCGCATGGATATAGAAACCATCTGGATTGTTTTTATACGCCGCTTGTAGCAAGGGCTGGACTTGCTTTTTGGCTCGCTCCGAAAGCACCTTTCGGATCAATTTTAAGACGACCGTCTGCCACTGTTTTCTTAGTTTGACGTAAGGAATATAGTCATATTGCTTCCATTTCCCATCCTTTGTCAC
>NZ_BAAGIQ010000234.1:0-666 GCF_054658175.1 Alkalibacterium sp. s-m-28 | reverse complement strand
TTGGGCATGGCTGATTAAGGACGTGAGTGCGTTCTCATCAAAGATACGAAGACTGCCTTCGGCACTCTTGAGTTTTGCCTCCACGTATTGTCTCGCTTCATCTTGCTGAATACCCGTACAGTGATAAATAGAAATAACCCGTTGCCTTAAGGCCTCTAAGGACGCATACCGTAATTTATCCAGCAGACTGGCAGTGCCAATAAGTAAGACCACTGTGTTTGAGACCGTATCTCGTTGAAAATTCAATAAAAGAAGCAGTTCTTCAAAGATGTCCATTGACAAAAATTGGGCTTCATCCAGGACAATGACTGGCGTGATACGCTGACTCTCTAATTGGCGAATGCGTTCCTGGATGTTGCGAAAATTGACGACCTTTTTGTGGCTCGGTTCCAGTCCCAGTTCAATGGCTAATTCCTGATAAAAATCACGACTGGATAACCGTGTCTCCTTGATTTCACAACAGGTATACAGATTCGTATTTAAGCCGTTAAGAAAGTGATGAACGATACGGCTTTTCCCTACGCCAGAGGCTCCTGTATAGAGACCGATACCCTTTTGAGAGACCACTTGGTCTAAACGGGCGTGCATCTCCAGGTAATCCGTACTTTTAAAGGTATAAGGGTGGTCTTTTGTGAACGGATTGGTGGTTAATCCGTAATAAGAAAA
>NZ_BAAGIQ010000233.1:0-693 GCF_054658175.1 Alkalibacterium sp. s-m-28 | reverse complement strand
CCGTAGGGCGTTCTTCATCAAGTGCCTTAATGAGGGCTTGATCCGGCAGCTCATTTAGCACAGTGTATAATTTTTCTAAATCGCCTAATTCGTTCTCTTCAAATAAATTTAATTGTGCTACAATATCCATAGGGAATTTCCTTTCTTTTTGTTTTTTGGTTAACTCTATTATACAACAATAGAGGGCGCTATCGCGCCAACAAAGAGGGAATTCCCTTTTTTTATTGTTTAGTCGTATTTTTAAAAAATATGAAATTTTAAAATGTTGAATGGCTTCATACCAATCTTTGCCTCTGTCGATTTATTTTTTACCGACCTTCTAACGTTAGACACACCAAGGCATTTCAGAATCGAAAATGATTCGAGGATTATTACATGCTTCTCATCTATAGCAATTGAAAACGCTATAACGATTGTAGGTATAGTATTTATTTTAGGTTAAGTCCTTAAACTCCTCCCAGGGGCACGGCAGAAGATATAAAGCAATAAATTACTGATTCCTTCTCATCTCCTTTAATGCATCTAGCATCATCCACTCACTTACGGTATCATTAAACACAAGATTTGGTAGTGTAAAAAGTTTTATGAAAAACAAAAGAAAAATAAGAGAGAAATGATTTCTCACTATCATTAGTGGGAGTATTCGCCCTTGACAAACACATGAATGGTTTATTTGAAAAATACAAGGGCGAC
>NZ_BAAGIQ010000232.1:0-693 GCF_054658175.1 Alkalibacterium sp. s-m-28 | reverse complement strand
CGGTGTTAGTCCTGTGGTACTCTTTCAGTTCTTGTTTACTCTAGTCTTCACCTCAAAATCTGGAAACCAGGCTATCCTTTCTTCAAAAGCACCTGAAGAAATTAGTGTTTACACTGTAAACCGGTTCATGAATGCCAAAACCTTTAACTGGCGGAAATTTCTGATTCTATTGAGCGAGTCAATCATTGTGAAACGCCTGCTTTCCTTAGTGGAAAGCGATTCTGAACGTGTCTTAATCATTGACGATTCCACATACAGTCGGAACCGCAGCAAAAAAGTCGAGCTTTTAGCAAAAGTGTATGACCATTCAACCGGAACCTTTATGCGAGGGTTTCGTATGCTTACTTTGGGTTGGTCAGACGGCATTAGCTTCATTCCTTTAGCGCACACACTACTCAGTTCAGAAAAGAAGCAAGCACGCCTAATGGAAGCAAATGACCAACTAGACAAACGTACAGTCGGCTACAAACGACGCGTTGAAGCCCAACAGAAAGCTACTAAGGCTCTATTCGACTTACTTGATTCCATCAATCCTCGGACCTTACAGGCAAAGACCGTTTTATTCGACAGCTGGTTCGCTTATCCTAAAACCATCAAACAAGTGGTCACTGATTATCCGCTTCAAGTCATCTGCATGCTTAAACCTACGCGTACAACGTACGGATACAATGGACAAAAGTATAACCTGAAAGA
>NZ_BAAGIQ010000231.1:0-709 GCF_054658175.1 Alkalibacterium sp. s-m-28 | reverse complement strand
CAGCACTCATGTGATATGTTTTTAACTGTCCGAGGGGACAGTGGCTTTGCCAAACCTGAGATCTATGAGTTATGCGAGCAAGAAAAAGTGAAGTATATTATTCGTTTAAAAGTCAATGCACGACTGAAGAACATGGCTCAACAAAAGGTCCTTTACGGACCAGATACAGACTTTACACATAAAGAATCACAGTATTTCAAGATTGATTATCAAGCTAAATCTTGGGAAACGGTTCGTAAAGTAGCTGTAAAGGCCACTCGAGAAGCTGGCGAACTCTTATTTACGACGTTTGAGTTTATCGTATCAAATTTCGTTGATATACCTGCCCAAACAGTGTACAAGCTCTACCAAAAGAGAGGGACAATGGAAAATTATATCAAAGAAATCAAACATGGTTTTTCCTTCGACAAGACCGATAGTTCAACGTTTCTTGCGAATCAGGCTCGCATGATGATGAGTTGTATTGCCTATACAGTCATTCATTTGATGAAAGAGCTAACATTCCCAGATAAAGAGAAAAAATCAACGGTGGCGACTATTCGGTTTAAAGTTTTCCACATTGCTGGAAGGCTGACACGACATGCGCGTAAAATAAAAGTCCGCTTGTCCACAGGTTACGTTTTCTCTTCACTGTTCTGGACAATATTGGAGAATATTCAACAGCTGGTTCTGTTGCATTAGCTACTCCAGAAGATCATATTAATTTTTT
>NZ_BAAGIQ010000230.1:0-718 GCF_054658175.1 Alkalibacterium sp. s-m-28 | reverse complement strand
GTGAGAGAGAAAAGAAGACAGGGGAGCGTGAACTCCAATGCTGTCGCCTTTTCTCTCTTTCTTTCTGTCAGATTTGTATACGTTTCCTTATTTTACCTTTGCTGGAGACATTTGACAAGAAAAAAAGGCAATGGGATCCAGCAGACGTGAATACGCTGCTGGATCAAGTTGCCTTTTTTCGCCTCTTTTTTATCGGTATAGAATGCTTTTCTACAGTTGCTGGTGGAGATGCTGAAGCGATTATGTTCTTTGGATTTATTCCAGTTGTTGGCTACCAAGCATCTGTTATTCCAGCCTTTATTTCAGGGTTTATCGGAGCAAAACTTGAACAGAAAGTTCGTAAATTTGTACCGGATACATTAGATTTAATCGTGACTCCATTCTTAGTATTATCTGTGATGTCTATCTTAGCATTATTCGTTATCGGTCCAGTTTTCCGTTCAGTTGAAGGTGGCATCGTAGCTGCTATATTGGCATTATTAGAATGGCCGTTGGGAATCGGTGGTGCACTTATCGGGTTCTTCCACCAAATTATCGTTGTAACAGGTGTTCACCACGTATTTAACGCATTAGAAGTTGGTCTATTGGCTGATGTTTATGGCAAGATAAAAATACATAAGATTGCAGGGTAAAAGTACACAACTCTGCGGACGGCAAAATGCAATATAAAAAGCCATTGCAAGGCACCTGAAAATCCTCTAAAGTTAGAGTTCCTACA
>NZ_BAAGIQ010000229.1:0-736 GCF_054658175.1 Alkalibacterium sp. s-m-28 | reverse complement strand
CGCAGGAACAGAGGTCATAGTAGGGAAAATGTACCGAAGGACCGAACAGTATCAATACTTTGAAGATTGGAGGTTAGGCATTATGACAAACGCAGAAAACAACCACAAGGTTGGCAAGCTACAAAGGGATAAGCTGGAAGCGAAAGAGTATGTAGATGTGCGGAGTAATCGCCTAGGTGAACATAAAGACAAGTATGGTGAGTCTCTTATGAGTCTCGTTGTAAGTAAGAAGAATCTATTCACAGCAGCTAAAGTCGTCAGACGAAATAAAGGAGCTGCAGGAGTAGACGGAATGACAGTTAGTGAGGTGGAAGGTCATATAATGGAAGTTTATCCTTATTTGAGGAAGAAGCTTCTAGACGGTTCGTATAGACCTCAACCTGTAAGACGGGTAGAAATTCCAAAAGCTAACGGTGGAATACGCAAATTAGGTATTCCCGTCGTGCGGGACCGAGTGGTCCAGCAAGCTATTAGACAAGTGATAGAGCCTATCATTGATAAACATTTTCTCCCTCACAGTCACGGGTTTCGTAAAGGAAAAAGTAATCATACAGCTTTGAAAGAGTGTGTCGACTATTACCAACAAGGCTACAAAGTAGCCGTCGATTGCGATTTGAAACAATGCTTTGATACACTCAATCATGATAAGCTGATGTATTACCTCGAACAGTATATACAGGATAAGATGATTCTGAAAATTATCCGTAAGTTCTTACAGAGCGGTGTCATAGATCTG
>NZ_BAAGIQ010000228.1:0-742 GCF_054658175.1 Alkalibacterium sp. s-m-28 | reverse complement strand
AAAGAAATCGACTGGCTAAGAGAAGTGGATAGTATCTCATTGCAATCGGCGTTACGTCATCTCGATGATTCGTTCAAGTGTTTTTTTAGAAAGCAGAACAAGGCTCCACGCTTCAAGTCGAAGAAGAATGCCGTGCAGTCCTACACGACCAAATGCACAAATGGCAATATTGCGATTGTCGGCAATCACATTAAATTGCCGAAACTTGGTCTGGTGCGGTTCGCCAAAAGTTGCGACGTAGACGGACGTATTTTGAATGCCACCGTCAGACGCAAGCCGAGCGGCAAATACTTTGTCTCTCTTTTAGTCGAAACTGAAATCGAACAAATAGATAAGACGGGTTCTGCTGTGGGTATTGATGTCGGATTGAAAGACTTCGCCATTCTGTCAGATGGTACAGTCTATCAAAATCCGAAGTTCTTCCGCAAAATCGAGCAGAAGTTAGCGAAAGAGCAGAAGAAGCTTGCCCGTAGACGGGAGTTGGCTATCAAACGAAACTGTCCGTTGCTCGATGCAAAGAATTACCAGAAGCAAAAACAGAAAGTCGCTTGCCTCTACGAAAAGATGGTCAACGCCCGAACCGACTACTTGCACAAAATCTCAACCGAGATTGTCAAAAACCACGACATCATCGGTATCGAAGATTTGCAGGTGTCGAACATGGTGAAGAACCGCAAGTTGAGTAAAGCCATCAGCGAAGTCTCATGGTCAGAGTTCCGGACTATGCTTAAATACAAAGCAG
>NZ_BAAGIQ010000227.1:0-751 GCF_054658175.1 Alkalibacterium sp. s-m-28 | reverse complement strand
AAGTACAAAACGTATGTCGTAAAGAATGAATATTTGGTAGTTTATTATCTTCAGTATAAATACCAGCCAATTTACAAATTTTTTGAAACATGTATTTTACTGCATCGTATGAGTATGCTTTTTGAGTGTATGGTGAAATAAATAGCGATGAGTCTCCTGGTTGATCTATTATATTATCCAAATAGTTATTGACTGCTTTGATTAGACTGTCAGATAGTGGGATTAGTCTCGAAACGTTATTTTTGCTGTTGGTTACTTTGATAATCCCTTGTTGGCAATCGATATCAGAAACCTTTAATGCTAATACTTCGGATATCCTCATGCCGGTTCCGATCAATATCCTTATTAGTACAGGATAAACAATTGTATGGTGATTGCTTCGATTGGCTTTTGGTAATTTGTCAGTAACACATAGGAGTTTTTTAAGATTTTCTTTTGAAAAAATATATGGTTTGAATTTTTGTTCTACTGCTTGGTAATAACTTGAATTGACAGACTGACTAGGGATTTGTAGTACTTGAAGAAATTCAGAAAACTGACGGAGGTTTGTTATTAAAGTTTTTCGACGGTGGGGACTTATATGGTCCTTCGGACTTAATATTTCTTCAATCATTTCAGTAGTAATTTCAAGTTTGTCATATTGATTCAAGAGATTGTTGAGTTGCCTTAGACTGATTAATGTGGAACGAGCTACTTTTTCGCCTTTAGAACGTTTAAATTCAATATATTTTTCAAAATATGGTTTGAAAAT
>NZ_BAAGIQ010000226.1:0-755 GCF_054658175.1 Alkalibacterium sp. s-m-28 | reverse complement strand
GAGCCTCCAGTAAGCCTTTCGGCTACCAGCCATTTTGAGTGCATCATCGTGTTCTATCCCCAGTTGTTTTAATTTTCTATATCGAGTGGATACTTTCTTCCATCTCTTCCAAATCAATTGTCTTAGCCGATGATTCAACCACGATTTAATTTCAATCATAAAAGATTTCATAAATCCGATTCTATAGTAATTAATCCATCCTACCGTTACACGGTTGATGTCCTTCACTATATCTTTGAAAGAGCCTGGTCGATTGCGACGAGTTAATTTTCTGAGTTTATTCCGGAATTTTTGTTTCGCCGACTTACTAGGTCGGCATCCGACTTTCCCATATTATTATGAATATGGAAACCCAAGAATTTTGATTTGCTTGGAGTAGTGATTCGGCTTTTCTCTTTGTTAACTGTTAAGCGTAATTTGTCCTCGATAAATTCCGTGATATTTTCCATAACCCGTTCGCCCGCTCGTTTACTTTTAACATAGATGACGAAGTCATCTGCGTATCGAGCGAACTTGTGTCCTCTGCGTTCAAGTTCTCTGTCTAGATGATGTAAATAAACATTTGCTAACAGAGGAGATAACGGACCTCCTTGAGGAGTCCCCATATCTGTCTCGACATAGAAGTCTTGGTCCATGATGCCAGATTTTAAAAAGTTCCAAATATTTCTCAACACTATTTTATCTTGAATATAGTATTCGAGGTTATTTCTTAGTACTTGATGGTTGATTGTATCAAAGTAATTCTTCAAATCGCA
>NZ_BAAGIQ010000225.1:0-758 GCF_054658175.1 Alkalibacterium sp. s-m-28 | reverse complement strand
CAGTTTTCCGAGCGAGAAAACCCACGGTTTCAATCGTGGGATGATAGCTCGGCAGGGATGAGGGTTCGCTTTGGCGAACTCGAAAGCCCTGTGATATATTCGAATATTTTTTGAGTATGTTCGGTATGTTTTCATACACGTATAGAGTATAATGGATACATGGAAAATTACCGTAGAACTAAAACAACCGTCAGCCTCATCAACTATCATTTTGTGTTTTGTCCTCGGTACAGACGAAAGATTTTCTTGAATCCCTCTCTCGAAGAACGGTTCAAGAAATTAGTTCAAGACATTTGTGATGAACAAGGCTTCCACCTCCTTGCTTTGGAGACGGATGAAGACCATGTTCATCTGTTCTTGAATGTGTTGCCGTCTGTCAGTCCTGCGGATGTAATGGCTAAAATCAAAGGAGGGACATCGAAAATCATCCGTGACGAGTTCTCCGAGCTGAAAGCAATGCCAAGCTTGTGGACTCGTTCTTACTTCGTATCCACCGCAGGAAATGTGTCAAGCCAAACGATCAAACGATATGTTGAATCTCAAAAGACAAGGAGTTGATTCCCATGCCTCAAACGATTACGGTTAAAATAAAGTTACTGCCAACGAAAGAACAAGCAGATATTCTGGCTGAAATGAGCGAAGAATATATCTCGACCATCAACTCCCTTGTAGTGGAAATGGTGGAAGAAAGAAAACCTACCCGTAAAACAAGCAAAGATATTGAGGCCTATTTGCCCAGTGCTGTAAAAGCACAAGCT
>NZ_BAAGIQ010000224.1:0-766 GCF_054658175.1 Alkalibacterium sp. s-m-28 | reverse complement strand
AGGAGAGAGGTGAAGCGAGTGAAAAAAGAACAGACCGATACCTGTGTTAAAGTGCTCAAAGTAAAATTAAAGCCGACTAAAGAACAAGCAGCTGAATTGACCCGGCTATCCAAAGAGTATATTTATCACGCCAACCAGCTTGTCCAGCAGGCTGTATCAGATGGCCGCTTTCCAACAGTCACTTCCAGACACATTGAGACGTCTATTCCTTCGGTAGTCAAAAATGAACTTATCCGGTATGCTAAGTCCAAATATGCTGAACACGGAAACTGTGTGTTCAAAAAACGAACAGTCTCATGGAACAATCAGAACTATACGGTCACTCCAAATCATCTCGCTTTTCCTATTATGCAAAAGGGCAAATCAATGAAAACGGCTATTAAAGCTGTGCTAACAAGTGATCAGTTTGACCTGTTATCTCAGTCAAAACGGGGAGCGATGCGTATCACCAAAAAAGGCTACCATTGGATAGCTCAGATTGCTTATCACGTTTTGCCGTCTGAGACTGTAGGAACAGACGTCTTAGGCATCGATCTAGGTATTCTGTGTCCAGCTGTCGGTGTCGTGGCTTCCAGCGGTCAAACAGCTTTCTTCGGAAACGGACGATCAAACAAAGTTATTCGCCGAAAGTATAAGAAGCTCAGACGGGAGTTAGGGAAGAAAAAGAAACTGAACGCTATTCGGACACTCAATGATAAAGAAGCGAGAATCATGCAGGATATTAATCATAAGATTGCCAGACACATAGTACGGTTTGCGAGAGACA
>NZ_BAAGIQ010000223.1:0-793 GCF_054658175.1 Alkalibacterium sp. s-m-28 | reverse complement strand
TTCCAGCTAAAATTTCTTTAAATGAAGTCGGTAATGTCTCAATTAATTGATCCAACAGCTTCGTTACCTGCTGTTCAGATAGTACAAATTCACCTTCTAACAGCTCCTTTAACGCATGCAATAAAAGAGAGAGGGATTTTGTGAAGCGAATATTTTCGAGTTCATCGCACTCCAAATAAAACAGCTCTCCGATTGTTCGTGGATCCTGTTCATTTCGTGAAGCAAGGGCGAAGAATATATAGCGCATAAAGACAATAGTAGTGTGAGCGATCATGATATCATACTTTCGTCCGTATACTTCTTTTCCGAGCTGCAGGTAGGATTTACAGTATTTAAAGAACGTTTCAATGTCCCACCGTTTGCCATATAAACGAATAATTTCTTCATTTTCCAGTTCAGTGTCGGTAGAAAGTAACGCTAACCAATTACGCTTGCCTTTACTATTGCGGTTTTTAACAAATATAATTTTGGCATGAATCTCTTCACCCTTATCATTTAGCCCAAGGCTGACGATTGCTTCTGCTTTGATAATGGCGCGTCCACGTTTTTTCTTCAAATGGGCATAGAGCTCTTTAAGGGTATAGCGCTGCCCTTGATAGCCGTAGGTTGCACGCATGGGTTTGATCATGCAGATGACCTGTAAGGGATAGTCTGTGACAACTTGCTTAATGACTGCAGCGTGACCAAACCAGCTATCAAAGAGAATCGTGTTTGCTTTTAAACGGTTTAAAGGTAGCGCATTAAGTAAATCAAACATGGTTTCTGTTGCTTTCTTTTGAGCTTCTTGACGGCG
>NZ_BAAGIQ010000222.1:0-798 GCF_054658175.1 Alkalibacterium sp. s-m-28 | reverse complement strand
GGAAATGAGATGGTTCCTGTTTACTATAAGAGTATTCACGGTATCGTCTACGATAATTCAGAACTGAAAAAGTAATGGCTACGCACTATCCCAAAAGGGCGAAGGCGTAGCCGAAGCTTTTTTTATTGGAAAAGTAACGGATTGAAGAAGGAACTAAAGAGGATTATCGGAAGAGACATTACACAAAGGGAGAGAAGAAAATGACCAGTCATTACAGAACAGAGCAGATAAACGGAGACATGCTGACACCTATTTCAGTATTTCAGAGACTCAAAGGAGAAAAGAAATTCATACTGGAAAGTTCAGATGGATATGGAAAGAAAAGCCAGTATTCCTTTATAGGGATGAACCCGTACAAGGAAATCATCGGGAACGGAAAGACTGTGAGGATCAAAGAAGGGAAACGGGAACAGACGTCATTGAAGAAGCCACTGGATGTCGTCAAGGCTCACATTCCAGAGATCACCCTGGATCTTCCTTTTCCATTTTACGGCGGAGCAGTCGGCTACATCGGGTACGATGCCATTCGAGAATATGAAGATATCGGGAGTCGGCTGAAAGATGAGATAGCCATGCCGGACCTTCATCTCATGTTCTATCAGGAACTGGTTGTGTTCGATCATGTCAGGCAGGAAGTGACGATCGTCGCATTGGACATTGAAGGAGATAGATGTAGAAAAGCATTCTATACCGATAAAAAAGAGGCGAAAAAAGGCAATGTGATCCAGCAGACGTGAATACACTGCTGGATCACATTGCTTTTTTTCTTGTCAAATGTCTCCAGCAAAGGTAAAATAA
>NZ_BAAGIQ010000221.1:0-804 GCF_054658175.1 Alkalibacterium sp. s-m-28 | reverse complement strand
CTCAAGTTTCGCACCCCTAAGAACGACGTTCTATCCTTTTACCGTAAAGATCAGTTAGAATATTGAACTTAAAAGTACAGAAAAAGACACCTCTCTTTGGTAAAATGTAGTTACCAACAAACATTCCAAAGGAGAGATGTCTTATGGCTAATATTTTACCAAAAAAATCAGAAAAAAACGAGTTCTATTCGAGCATTGATCGATTTCTTAAAGAATTTAAAATAGGCACCTTGTTACACCAATCAAATATAAAAAAAGAAGATGGTATCAGTACGAATGCTATCGTTACTTTTTTATTCACAGTCGCTTTCCATGGCGGAAAAAGTGTGAATCAGTTGTTAGAGGATGCTGAAAGACAACCAGGATTTGGAAAAGATACAGTCAACCGTTTTTTGAGAAATGAACGGTTTAATTGGCGTAAATTCTTACTTTTGTTCACTTCAAAAATCATTGCCACCTTGATACCTTATGTCCAAGAGGACAAGGAACGTGTGCTTATTCTGGACGATTCCGTGTTTAGTCGTAATCGGAGTAAAAAAGTAGAGTTGTTAGCCAATAATTTCGATCATGCCAGTGGTAAGTATATCAAAGGATTCCGTATGCTAACTTTAGGATGGAGTGATGGCCATACCTTTATTCCGCTGGCTAAATCTTTCCTGAGTTCCAAGAAAAAAGCTAATCGATTAAATGAAGCCGATGATTGCATAGATAAACGAACCACTGGATATAAGCGTCGTCAAGAAGCTCAAAAGAAAGCGACAGAAACCATGTTTACTTTACTTCACTCTCTACCCTTGCAAAAAT
>NZ_BAAGIQ010000220.1:0-825 GCF_054658175.1 Alkalibacterium sp. s-m-28 | reverse complement strand
TGCTTTTCTCTACCATACGTATAGTGTACCTTTAAATCCCCTCTCTTTTCAAATCAAGTGATAGTGATTAACGTTTGAGGTGATAGGCTTTCTAGCGGGTAAAACTTTATACTTTCCTATTCTATAAGAAAAACTGCCAGTCCGGCAGACAAGTACATCGATTTATACTGCTTTCGTTTATCTTTATCGACATTTTTATACATCGCATAAGCCAGTCCCATTAAAATACCTGACGATCCAATCATTTGACCTACTTTAAAGCGAGCTGGTACGAAAGTTTCCATGGCATACTGATATGTGCTGGTATCTCCAGCAGCATCCAGATTGACCAGGTCACGTGCCCATGCCAGCCACAACGGATCCTGTCCAAATACCAGCGCACCTTCCTGCGCTCCACTCAGCACCTCGTAGGTTCCTCCAAGTGGTGTATAGTTGATTGGAATGGTCAGCATATGATGCAGACCGAACGGCAGCAATAGTCGTTCAAGAGTCCCGAAAAGGAAGGGAGCCACGACTGGGGCCGTATCCTGTGATTCAGCTATCCATACCCCGAAACTGTTGATTCCGCCTTGGATGACCGGCCAGACAATTGAAAGCACAACGGCCGCAATCAGTGACCATAAAATTACAACGAAAGGAACGAATCGCTTACCATTGAAGAATGACAAAGCATCCGGTAATTTTCTGAAGTTGTAGTATTTATCTAAAATAGCCGAGAAGACCCCCACTTCTTACGAAGTGTAAAGTGGGGGATGAATCGGCTTCGGACACGGGGTGGCTTTAGCCGTCCCGATTGTCCGATTGTTCGAGTGCTGTTTGAATCAA
>NZ_BAAGIQ010000219.1:0-827 GCF_054658175.1 Alkalibacterium sp. s-m-28 | reverse complement strand
TAAACTGGACCCCATGTCAAGGACAGTTTGATAAAAACCCCTTATAATTTATTATCGCTCCTTCTATGATAACGTCATAGGAGGAGCGATAATACGTTTAAGCCTGGATCAATACTTAGATTTTGGGTGGGGATTATCCAACAAAAAAATGAATAAGAAGGATTTTAATAGCCTAGAAACCCTTGGTTTCTCAATCTTTAGAGACATGCATACAGAACGCGTTTATCCAAACTGGATGTTACGTTATTTTGAAACATTGACTGAAAGCGAACAGAGGGTGTACTTCCACTCCTTTCGCCAGGTGACTGATCAAATGTATTCCGAAGATTATTTGATTGATCGGTTGAAATGGATTTTAAAATATCCAGCTATCGAAATGGAATACGACCTCTATGTTCATGCAAAACTGGATTTAGATTTTTATTATCCTGCTGTTTTCAAACCCGAAAAATGGACACAATTAGAGGAAAAATATTTTGATCGCTTTAATGAGGATATTCTATCGGTACTTGAATCTCAGGAAAATCAGGCGTTTTCACCAAATGACTCAGGGGATACACACCCGTTTTAAAATAATCATAATATTGATTAGGAGATAATTTCGCCAGTTTCCACTGATAGCGTTCTGTATTATGATAATCCATATAGTCATCAATAATGGGGTGAAGGTCTGAGAACGCCTCAACATCACCAAGATAAGCTATTTCGTCTTTCATGTGTCCAAAGAAGGATTCTTGGGGAGCGTTATCCCAACAGTTTCCTCTTCGTGACATAGATTGACGCAGTTCTTTATCCGCGAGTAATTTTTGAAATTTTATACTTGTATA
>NZ_BAAGIQ010000218.1:0-829 GCF_054658175.1 Alkalibacterium sp. s-m-28 | reverse complement strand
GTTCGCCATCTTTCCACATATGACGATTATCAATAATTGCAGTAATTGAACGTCGTTCAATTTTATCAATCAATGGTTTCCCATCATACCCACGATCCGCCATTAAATATTCAGCTCGTTCCGCTTGTTGAGTAGTTAAATTATCTACTAAAAGCTTAGCAATTGTGCTTTCTCCTTCATTTGCAGGTGTCACTTTGTAAGCAATAGGTAGTTCATACTCTGTGTCACAAATGAGGTGGACTCGATATCCGAAATACCAAGTTGTTTGAATCACATTATTTTCTTTATCATAATAATTTTTAGCCGTCCAAGTCGCATCAGATTCACTTCGCTTGTCTGGTGTTTTACGGTTTGTTGGGTGATTCGCATGCGATTCAATAATTTTTCCATCAATTGCCAAATTTTCACCTAATTCTGGAAGTTCCTTATACAGAGTTTCCAATAAAGTAGTAAATATTCCCTCCACTTTTTCGAGATGATTGGTCAATCGAAAACTAAAACGAGAAAAGGCCGAAGCGCTTGGAGCTAAAACTTTTTTAGATTCACCATTTACTAAAATATGATGCGTTTGAAAGCCACAAATTTGTCGCAATTGACTATTTCGATTAAGTTCTCGTATGAGGCTTTGAACAGTCGGGTGCTGAAAGACAAATTTTGCAATAAAAGCTCGCCACATTGATAGATTTGAGTAATCATTTCGCCCCGTAGGGCGTTCTTCATCAAGTGCCTTAATGAGGGCTTGATCCGGCAGCTCATTTAGCACAGTGTATAATTTTTCTAAATCGCCTAATTCGTTCTCTTCAAATAAATTTAATTGTGCTACAATATC
>NZ_BAAGIQ010000217.1:0-837 GCF_054658175.1 Alkalibacterium sp. s-m-28 | reverse complement strand
AGCTAAACTGAATCAGAAAATTAAGGATACACGCAAAGATTATCTTCACAAAATAACAACTGAATTAGTAGAGACGTATGATGTTATTTGTATTGAAGATTTGCGAACATCTAATATGATGAAGAATAGCAAACTAACTCAAAGTATCGCCTCTCAATCATGGAGAATGTTTAGAAACCTGTTGGAATACAAATGTCTGGCTTATGGAAAAGACTTTATTGCTGTGAACCCTTATAAAACATCACAGATTTGCTCTTCGTGTGGTTCTGAAACAGGCAAAAAACCCCTAAACATTAGAAGTTTCACCTGTCCTGAATGTAATACTCACCATGACAGAGACATTAATGCAAGTAAAAATATAAAAAATATTGGGCTTGGGATGAGCCTTAGTCAATAGCTTAAACCGCTGATATTTGTTTGAAATAGCAAATATCAAGTTCTGAGTGTTCCTAGAAACTCGGTACTTTAGTGCCGATGTAGTTCATTATCACTTCCCTATGGAAAAACAGGCGTATGATGTAAATAATGAGTATTTCTTTGGCAGTGAGCTCCTGGTTCTGCCTATCACTACAAAAAAAGATAATGAAACCTTATACGGTAGTGACCTGATTTATTTCCCGGAAGGCAACTGGTTCGATATATTCAGCAACTTCAGGTACAAAGGTGAATCGAAGCTGAAATTGTATAGAGAAACGGATCGTATGCCAGTGTTGAGTGAACTAGGAAACTCCAAGGAATAATTGGGGGAATAGCTCTTAAATGAGCATACAATTGATTGGTTTTTACAGCACTATTGGATTTATCTCGTCAAACAGGTTTTGGTTTGATGGTCTAGAA
>NZ_BAAGIQ010000216.1:0-844 GCF_054658175.1 Alkalibacterium sp. s-m-28 | reverse complement strand
GCTGACTGACTCATTTGATTCCTCCTTCTGTCATCCGATACTGCTTGCGCTTGATCTGGCTGTTGCTGATTTTATCGACCGGTTCAACCGGGTGAAGCTGATCTTTTTCATAGAGGTAAAAGCGGCTCAGATCTGCCGTGTATTTGAGGGTCACTCGCTGACCAATGTACGCATAACCGACTTCGATTTCTTTTCCCTTCAGTTTGACAATCCCGGTTTTATCCACCCTGTATTCCTTCGTATGCAAGAAAGCCTGCTCGATGGCTTCTTCACTCTTTCGACGAATATGCATCTGGTCTTCTCTAAACCGCTGCCAGGGACTCTGGCCTAAAGACCGGTGGTCTTTTATGTTCTTCTGCCTGATATAGTCAGTGAGGGAGTCGTTGAAAGCGGTCAGGGACTCAAATTCTTTATAGTCGATGGCCGGCATCCAGTCATCCTTTAAGGTACGAAAGGTCCGTTCGATTTTTGCTTTTGATGCACCTGAACGTACACGTGCATGGATTAAGTCAATGCCTAGTTGGGCAAGAATAAGGGCTAATTGCTTGTTTTTATAGGGAGACCCGTTATCGACGAAGATTTTCTTAGGTAAGCCATACCGTTTCATCGCCTGCTTCAACACCTCCTGCACATGGATAGCCGTGTCTTCTAAAAATAGACCCTGTCCGACAATCAGGCGACTGGCATCATCAATGGCCGCAATGATATACAGCCTTTTCGGATTTTTCCCCTTTTCATCATACAAATAAGGCCCATAGGACGTGTCGATCTGCCACATATCATTGGCATGAGCCATTTCAAATGACCGTCGGTCTTCTGGTGATCGCCAGCGATACTGTTCATT
>NZ_BAAGIQ010000215.1:0-854 GCF_054658175.1 Alkalibacterium sp. s-m-28 | reverse complement strand
AATGTTTGTTGGTAACTACATTTTACCAAAGAGAGGTGTCTTTTTCTGTACTTTTAAGTTCAATATTCTAACTGATCTTTACGGTAAAAGGATAGAACGTCGTTCTTAGGGGTGCGAAACTTGAGAACCTAATTGTACCATATGGGGGGTTTCCTTTTTTCTATGTTTTAAAAAAGTTGATTTATCAGGTGTTAAACACGACAAATAATTATGAAATTGGCTCATATAAGTCTTTTTTCGAAATTTATATCATCGCATTTTAGGTTTAAAGCTTCTGATATACGAATTCCAGTACAATATAAGAATGCATATAAACAATGAATTACATTTTGCATATTAGGTTGTAACCTTTGGTTACACTGATAAAGGGCTGCATTTTTTAATATTAGTTGTAATTTTTGGTGAGTGAAGATGTAGGGAATATATGTGCTTTTTTTACTTCCAAGAGGGCGAGGAATAAAGACATTCTGCATATTCTTATGAGAGATTAAGTATCGGCCGAATTCTCTTAGAACAGATGCATATGTTTTCACTGATGACATTTTCCGATTAGAATTTACTAGAAGAAAGTTATTTACCATCGATTTTTCTAATGTCTTTCCCTGCAAATGATTTTGAATACAATAATTATCAAAGACCTTTAGTGTCACAGCATATAAGTGAGTTTTTCTTCCAGTCGACTGTTTGTACAAAATAAACTCAACAATTAGTTCTTTTAAATTACTAGCTCAAGTTTTGCAGTTAAAAAATAGCCTTTGACCCTTGGTGTCATTGACTTGGTACCGATTATTATGCCGCTTTTGATATTTGATTCAGCTGATTTTCTTTTAAAAATGGCTTGAAGAGTTCCGGTA
>NZ_BAAGIQ010000214.1:0-865 GCF_054658175.1 Alkalibacterium sp. s-m-28 | reverse complement strand
CCTGGTTAGACGTTCGCCACGACTATTTGTAAATAGTGGTCTTTCATTTTGTAATTGGTATAGACTCAAGTATTTCTTTAGAATATTGCCTGTTTGGGGGAGTAATGGGATGTGACGGTGTTTAGCTCCTTTACCTCTGACATACATACTACTCACGCCTTCTAGTTTAATATCAGAAACATTTAAATTTATTAACTCTTGTACTCTACATGCTGAATCATAAAGCAATGTAATTATAGCTAGATGTCTAATACCCGTTTTATCTTGTTTATTTATTGAATCTAACAGCTCTTTCACGACTTTTTCTTGAAGATATTTTGCCGGATGTTGTTTCGTTTTAATAAAAGAGATACGAGTAATTTTTCTACAGGTATCAATATGCTCTGGATTTTCAATGGAAACAAATGAGTAAAATGATTTGATGTGGGCTAGTCGGGTATTACGTGTAGTCGGACTATTATTCCTTGAGCTTTCCAGCCACTTTGAGAATTCAAGAATATTTTCCGAAGTGAGATCATCAAGTTCCATTTGATTGATATTATAACCACTTTCTTTTAGAAATCTGATTAACAGCTTAAAAGTATCTCGATAAGAACTTAATGTATTCTGACCATAATTCTTTTGACCAATTAAGTAATGCATAAAATATCTTTGAATAAAATAACTAAGATGATTCATGTTGCACCTCCGGTACTAATTGTCCGAGCGTTTTTTCTTGCTCAATAAAATCGTGGTAATGTGTGTTTGTAAAATGGATATATCGTTCGGTATCTATCAAATTTACATGGCCAACATATGCAGCTAATATAGGTATTGCAGAATATATATCCATTCCATTTTCCAACATTTGTTCTAAACTGTAAGT
>NZ_BAAGIQ010000213.1:0-902 GCF_054658175.1 Alkalibacterium sp. s-m-28 | reverse complement strand
TGCGTCCGACTTCCTTCAGATTCCACCTCACGGTGGACACCCTTGTCATTCACTAACAGTTCCTACTGCAAAGCCTGTAGTGGACTTTCACCACCAAGTTGTCGCCCATGCCGGGCGCACCAAAAAGCGACCCGTCCTGTTTACTCAGGGCGGGTCGTTTTATTATAACCTCTCTCAAGCAGCCAGTCATTGATTTTCCCGGCGGTCACTTCGGCTGACAGTTCAGTTGTATTCAGCTTGAGGTAGCTGACTTCCGGAAACTTGGCTTCAACTTCTCCATCAAAGGAATTCAATCTATGCTTTTCCATACTCTGAAGCAGCTCCGCTTCGGAAAAATCCACGTCTCTTTTCGATGGCTTCATTGACAGACGCAGCTCACTTTTATTACGTTTGAGCCGAACATCAAGGTCCGCTTCAAGTTCGATAAAGAATACATTCCCACCGGCGTCAAGAAAAAGCGACGACCAGCTCCTCAGGATGTCCCAGTCCGAATCCGCATCAAAGCCTGCGACTACCGTAAAGATGATGCCATGAGTGACATTTGATTCAGGCTGTTCAGTAAAGGCCTTGAACAGGTCATACCTGACGACTTCAGACAGACGAAACGTATCACGTGTGTACCCCAGAAATCGGGCAAACAGATCGATCGTTTCATGATTGAACAGAAGCCTGGCATCAATCTTCTTCTCCAGAGCTTGTCCTACAGTCATTTTCCCCACAGCCTGCGGCCCGACGATCAGAATCAGATCCATATCAGTTCCCCCTATGCTCCAAGGGTTACTGTCAAATTTTTTTGTTCTTAAAGGTCTATAACCGTTGTTCTATCAAGGAAAAGACAAAAAACACTTGCCCCTCCCTCATTTATCGGTAAAATAGTAGGTATCCGACTACCAAACTATCCC
>NZ_BAAGIQ010000212.1:0-932 GCF_054658175.1 Alkalibacterium sp. s-m-28 | reverse complement strand
CAGACGACCATGCGGATGAATTAAAGCATGAGCCGATGTTTACCACGATTCTGGATAAGAAGCAATTAGCTTCTCAACCCACTTTGTCACGCTTAAACCAGAAATTCGACAAGGAAACGATGAAGCAACTCCAACAGGTTAATCAAAAATTAAATAGACGAATTCAAACGATTCAGCCGAGTGAGCATTTTGTTTTTGATTTGGATTCGGCAAATTTCGCGACCTGTGGTCATCAATATGGCACAGACTACAATGCCCATTATCAAACAAACGGTTACCATCCACTCGTATTATTTGATGGCTTAACGGGTGATTGCATCAAAGCAGCTCTTCGTGCAGGTAATGTTTATACGTCTCGCAATGTCGTTAGCTTTGTTGGTCCTGTGATCAAGGAATATGAGAAAATGAATCCAAGTGCGACCATCGCTGTCAGGGGTGATAGTGGATTCGCTGTCCCTGAACTCTACGAGTTGTGTGAAGAACATGAGATCAAATACGCGATTCGCCTTAAATCAAATAAGCGTTTAACATCGATGGCTCAAGACATTGAACATCAAATCGGGAATCGACTAAAACTTAATAACGGTGCGCCTTATGTGTTTTATAAAGAAATAACCTACAAGGCGGCAAGTTGGAACAAGCCAAGACGAGTGATCGTCAAGTTAGAGAGACCAGAAGGCGAACTCTTATTTCGCTATTCCTTCATTGTCACGAACTTAAGCTATCGCCCTAAAAACATCGTCAAATTTTATCAAAACCGTGGGACGATGGAAAATTTCATCAAGGAAGGGAAAAACGGCTTTGCGTTCGACCAATTAAGTAGTCCTGACTTTTACACAAATGCGACAAAGCTACAAATTGCCTTACTCGCCTACAATTTTGCGAATTGGTTTCGCCGACTCTGCTTACCTAGAAGTATGAGTAAAAGCACC
>NZ_BAAGIQ010000211.1:0-948 GCF_054658175.1 Alkalibacterium sp. s-m-28 | reverse complement strand
TAGATGTGCGGAGTAATCGCCTAGGTGAACATAAAGACAAGTATGGTGAGTCTCTTATGAGTCTCGTTGTAAGTAAGAAGAATCTATTCACAGCAGCTAAAGTCGTCAGACGAAATAAAGGAGCTGCTGGAGTAGACGGAATGACAGTTAGCGAGGTGGAAAGTCATATATTAGAAGTTTATCCTTATCTGAGGAAGAAACTTCTAGACGGTTCGTATAGACCTCAACCTGTAAGACGGGTAGAAATTCCAAAAGCTAACGGTGGGATACGCAAACTAGGTATTCCCGTCGTGCGGGACCGAGTGGTCCAGCAAGCTATCAGACAAGTGATAGAGCCTATCATTGATAAACATTTTCTCCCACACAGTCATGGGTTCCGTAAAGGGAAAAGCAATCATACAGCTTTGAAAGAGTGTGTCGACTATTATCAGCAAGGCTATAAAGTAGCTGTCGATTGTGACTTGAAACAGTGCTTTGATACACTCAATCATGATAAGCTGATGTACTATCTCGAACAGTATATACAGGATAAGATGATTCTAAAAATTATCCGTAAGTTCTTACAGAGCGGTGTCATAGATCTGTCTGGCGAATTCGTAGAAAGTAACACAGGCGCACCACAAGGTGGCGTGATTTCGCCCCTACTCAGTAACGTATACTTACATGAACTGGATAAAGAAATGAAGCAGAGAGGGCACCTTTTCGTCCGGTTCGCTGATGACTTCGTCATCTTTGTGAAGTCAAAACGAGCCGGTGAACGTGTGCTCCAAAGTATCACTCGCTTCATTGAAAAAGACCTGAAATTAACTGTCAACCAAGAGAAAAGTAAAGTGGGTTCCCCAACACGTTTAAAGTTCTTGGGTTGTCTGATAACCACAGTGAATGGGGTCTGTCGTTACAGACCTTCGAAAGAAGCCAAAGCGAAATTCATGCGTACCTTGAAACGCT
>NZ_BAAGIQ010000210.1:0-981 GCF_054658175.1 Alkalibacterium sp. s-m-28 | reverse complement strand
GCAGGGTCACCGGTATGATAGATTGTTTATTCTTTTCCAAATTGAAAAACCTCCTGTGTACTTATGATATCTTAAGTTTAACAGGAGGTCGCGAGGACTCGAAGGTACCTAGCTATTCATCGCTTACTTTCTTTCGACCTGCTACCATTATTTTTTGGTAAAAGTACTTGGAAAACAGACTGAGAAACAGAATCTCTTATTAAAGACTCTATAGAATCAAAGACACATAACATTGACTGCTTAGAAGCAACACTAACTGAAAAATATAGATCGCCTGACCAATCAGAAATAACTCCAGAAAATGGGCTGGTAATTACTTTGAGAACGCACCCATACTTCGAATTGCAATATTCTGAAAAGAAAAGTATTATAAAAATTCAACAAGATATTTTTAAAATCCGTAATTTACTATCAATAATATGTGGTGAAGCTCTAACAGTAAGTTATGCTTCTTACGAATCAAAAACTATCGATATTGGGGGAAATCCCATGCCCTTTTACGGACAGTTTTATTTTGATCAAACAGATGTTACTCGCCGAGCAAATCAAGTAACATCTGCACTTCATTAGAATTCATGGTAAAATAACCTCAGTTCCTGTTCTGTATTTTTGTTTTGGGGTGATTCAATTATACCATGCAACAGGACGAAATTAGTCCACAGATTTACGCTGTGGATAGTTTAAAAGCCCGAGGCTCCCATGTTTTCCACATGTGAATACCTCGGGCTTTTGTTATTATCTATGAAACCGTAAAATTTTGGGTAAATTCAAAGAATGATAATATTAAACCAGCCTTCGTCCACTAAAAGTATTCTCATGATTTATTCTAGTTAAATAAAAGTATTCAGACAGTATGTAAAGAACAGTTATAAAATGTAGGAAAATGACAATGTAAAATTGTTGGTTTTCCTACATTTTTTATATACTCTTCTTATCCCCTATAGAATTGGAGTGGAATAGGAATGAGAAGAGATATCAGAG
>NZ_BAAGIQ010000209.1:0-1007 GCF_054658175.1 Alkalibacterium sp. s-m-28 | reverse complement strand
TTAGGTTGTCGACTAAGACACGTACTCCAGGAGGGATTCCTTATGTCCATTATACAACAACCCACTTTATTTGACATTGATTTTTTAGAAAAACTTGACGTTCAGGAGAAATACCAAGAAATTCTCTCCCCACTTGAGTGGGGAAAAGTATTAGCTCTATTCGAAAAAGAATCTCGTGTGGGTCCACCCGTCAAATTGAACTATCAAGCGCTCCTCCGTTCCTTGATGGTGCGTATCCATGAGAACATTCCGACACAAAAAGCACTGATTGCACGTTTGAAAAGCGACCTTCGCTTGAAATTGAGTGTGGGATTTCTCTATTCAGATCCCATTCCATCCGAAGCAACCTATTCTCGTGTGATGAGTATCCTAGCCGATAATCTATCTGTGCTGGAAACCATGAATGATCAACTCCTTCAACTGATCCATAACGAATTCGCTATTTTTGAAGAAAACGTTGCGCTTGACGCAACGGCAGTTGACGCACGGACCAAGCCACATAAAACAAGCAATCCATCCTTGCCTAAAATCAAAGACCAGCACGCCATGAGTACAGAAGAGATCGTGGAATGTATTCCGACCTATCCTTCTTGGGGTGTGAAAAAGAACAGTCAAGGAAAAAATACCTTTTGGTTTGGCTATAAAGTGTCCTTAGCCGTTTCCACTCGGACCCAATACATCTTAGATATGACAGTGGCGTCCGCCTTTACGGCGGATGTCAGTTTAGCGATCCCAACGATTCGAAAAGTAGGGAAAAATAAAATCCGAACCGATACCCCCTCTTATTTGACCTTGGATAAAGGGTACGATGCCAAAGACATTTATACGGAAGCTCACAACTCTGGTCAAGAGCCGATCACCGCCTTAAAAAGACAAGCGAAACATAATGGGGAAGTTGATGACCATTATGCCCCTACCTGTTTTCGTGAACACAGCTATAAGTACGACAGCTATGATAAACGTTATGGTGCCCTCAAGTATGTTCGACCAGAAGCCCATTGCCGGGA
>NZ_BAAGIQ010000208.1:0-1032 GCF_054658175.1 Alkalibacterium sp. s-m-28 | reverse complement strand
ACAGCCGCTTCTGCGTCACTGATAGCAGAAACCATGTATCAAAAATTCGAGCAAAAAGTCCCTGGCTATCGCCAAGAGGCTTATTGGAATCTGCTTGGCTATCCAATCCCTCGGCATACCATTACGAACTGGCACATTAAAACGTCCCAGTATTATTTCGAAGCTCTGGTGGCTGTCATGCGACAAGAACTGTTGAACCAGAAGGTTCTACACGCCGACGAAACGACCTTCAAAGTACTGAATGACAAAGACCGCCAAAAGTCCTATATGTGGTTATTCAGTACCGGCAAATACAGTGAACGTGCCATACATATCTACAAGCTTGGTCCATCACGCAGCGGATCTGTCCCTAGAGATTTTTTAAAAAAGTACACTGGATTTCTACATAGTGACGGGTTCTCCGGGTACAATAATCTTCCAGGGATGACAATGATCGCCTGTCTGGCACATATCAGACGGAAGTTCTATGACGCACGTCCACAGAACTATTCCAGTAAGAGTGTCGCTCATAAGGGAGTCACGCTATGTAACGAATTGTTTGCGTTGGATAAGTCCCTCAAGGACTTATCTGTTAGCGAACGGTATGACCAGCGCCTAGAATTAGTGAAGCCGAAGCTTGAAGCCTTTTTTGACTGGTGTGAATCTCTAACTGCGTATGGCAAACTTGGCACAGCGATCAACTATGCGCTGAATCAGAAAGAGCGGATGATGAACGTTCTGAAGGACGGCCGTCTCGTGCTGTCCAACAATCTAGCCGAACGTGGCATCAAGTCACTCGTTATGGGCAGAAAGAACTGGCTATTCTCGAAATCTTTTGAAGGTGCTCATGCCGTTGCGACTATTTTGAGTCTCGTTGAGACAGCCAAATCCAACGGATTACATCCACGAAAATATCTGGACTACCTCTTAACTTACCTTCCAAATCGACAACATACACCTTTGGAGGCTTATTTGCCATGGAATCCAAAGGTGCAGATGGAATGTCGCTAGACATTCAGCATATTATACGCTTCGGACACTTCTCATTATAGT
>NZ_BAAGIQ010000207.1:0-1044 GCF_054658175.1 Alkalibacterium sp. s-m-28 | reverse complement strand
ATTACTTTTACGTCTTCGTTCTGCCTTTGAAAAAGGGACCGTCGATCGTGTTCTGAAACGATATGCCAAATATGATCTTTTGATCATTGATGAAATAGGTTATTTACCAATTCAAAAAGTTGAAGCTTACCTCTTCTTTCAACTATTAACGATGCGTTACGAAAAGAAATCAACAATGATTACGACAAATATTATCTTATCTCGATGGGGGGAGCTATTTCAGAATACTGAAATAGCCGCCGCCATTCTTGATCGCCTGGTTCACCATGTTAAAGTCTTCAAGATTACTGGAAAATCATATCGTATGAAAGGGAAAATATAAATGGACTTCTAAATTAGACTGTCAAAAACCTACATTTTTATTCTGTCATAAACCTACAATTTTATACTGTCCTTGACAATCATAGTTGTCATGAGGGTTTAATGACAATGCTATAACTATCTTTAACTCTAATTTTCTTCTTTTGTTTTCACAGGTACAAAACTCTGCTATATTTCGCTTAATATCCTTTCTCCATTCTTGCCGTTCTTTAGTTATATACTGTACCTTATATCCTCTAATATTTACATGCTGCGTAGAAAGATAAGTAATAAATGAAGCTATAGCTCCCGAACTTAATATAGCTAATAAATATTGTAACATAGTAATTTCTCCTTTTTTATAAATCTACTATATACAGAATCTCTTACAAATATGGGTTAATGCAACTTACATTGAAATTTTATATTTGCTTGGACTACATATTATAAGACTTCTATACTTGCTATTAGCTATTATTAATCATGCATGTTAAGATTCTATGGATTTCTTTATCATAATTTTCATTTAGAGACGATAGAACTAGGTACTTAATAAATTCTTCTCCAATATATATGTAATCCCTCTCCTCTAGTTTATCTACTTGAGACTTGATAGTTGTAGAAAAGCATTCTATACCGATAAAAAAGAGGCGAAAAAAGGCAATGTGATCCAGCAGACGTGAATACACTGCTGGATCACATTGCTTTTTTTCTTGTCAAATGTCTCCAGCAAAGGTAAAATAA
>NZ_BAAGIQ010000206.1:0-1052 GCF_054658175.1 Alkalibacterium sp. s-m-28 | reverse complement strand
GCAAAATACACTTGACATAAGAGTATAGTTTGATATAATAAAAATGTGAAATAATTCACAAATATTGACGAAAGGATATATAATTATGACCAAATTATTAGTAGTAAAAGCACACCCATTAAATGCTGATCAATCTACTTCAGTTCAAATCTTAGATGTATTTGTTGAAAAATACAAAGAAACACATCCAGATGATGAAATTCAATATATTGATGTATTTAACGATGACATTCCGGAGCTGGATGAGGATATCTTAACAAGTATTATAGCATTAAAAGAAGGAAAAACATTTCCAGAGTTGACTGATGCTCAGCAAAAGAAAATGACACGAATGAATGAGTTAACACAACAGTATATAGATGTGGACAAAATAGTTGTAGCAAATGCATTATGGAATTTAGGTATTCCAAGCCATTTAAAATCGTGGATAGATAATATTTGTGTTTCTGGAGTAACTTTTAGGTATACAGAAACGGGTGCAGAGGCTCTAGCACATGGAAAGAAAGCTCTCCATATCCAATCAAACGGTGGGTATTTTGGTGGGAAAGATTTTTCCGCACAATTTTTAAAAGGGATTTTCCAGTTTGTTGGAGTTGAAGATTACGAGCAATTATTTATTGAAGGTATCGATTTTGCTCCGTCCAAAAGAGAAGAAATTCTGGAAGAGGCTGAGAAAAAAGCAAGACTTATCGCTGAGATATTCTAATTTAGTAAGTTAAGACTTGTTTGGTATAGTTGGGTAGCCAAACCTATTTAACCAGCTCTTCCGGCTCATTACGACCGAGAGAAAACAGTAATCGAATTTAAGTATCATTACGAATCGACTGAACGTGTCTGTAGAGTAAATCTGTAAAATGTATAGCCAAAAGTAGCAAATAGAATTATTTTTTAAGTACATCAAGCAACATATACCACTAAGAAAAAATCGAAAATCTAAAGATGGAGCTGAAAACTAAGTCATTCTAACCATGATTGTGTACGAATTGACTTTACTGATGAAACCAGAACTCGGCTTAAATGTAGAAAAGCATTCTATACCGATAAAAAAGAGG
>NZ_BAAGIQ010000205.1:0-1061 GCF_054658175.1 Alkalibacterium sp. s-m-28 | reverse complement strand
TTTCTTCCCATGTCAACGCTCTCCTTTGAACTCATATAGTTGGGTTCATTATACAATAAAGAACCCTATAAAATAGAGAACGAATAAGGGTTTTTTATCCGTGTCTATTCTATAGGGTCCAGTTTAAAAATCCATAGGTGTTTTTTTTTACCTGTCTACTTGACAGGGAGCAGTTCAATTGAATCTAGTCCTCTTTTATTTTTATTTTTTATTCGTATTCTACAACATCGACCCATCGCATTAAGAATTCTTCATTTTCTTTAATTCCCTTAGCTAATTGCTCAGCAGCAACAATTGGGCACCACTTCAAAATATATTGAAGAGCGGTATTTGTTTTTTCAGCATATAGTTTGATGTATTTTTCTGCTAATTCTTTCTCGCCTTTTAAATAAAAGTCGAGATACGTAGTGGCAGCATCATGTGAACCATTTCCTTGAGTCACGTGAGACCAGTCAAGGACGTAAGCCTCTTCATCATCTGTAATAATAATGTTTGTTGGATTGAAATCACCATGACAAACTTTATTATGAACAGGCATCCCTGCTAACCGACTATCTAATTCATAACGAATGGTTGCGTTTAAACCGCTATTCGCAATTTTTCGACTCATTTTACTATGCATCTCATTTAGTAGAGGAGCTCTTTCTTGATGGATGGCTATTTGTAAATCAACAAATAGCTCTAAGTATTCATCCATTTTTTCTGGATTTTCATCCATTAATTCTTGCAAAGTGTTGCCTGGTACATAATCCATCACAATCATTTGGTCATCATCTAGCAATCGGACTTCATGTAATTTGGGAATGTTAAGTCCAGTCTCTTCAATTCTTGACTGGTTTAAGGCTTCGTTTAAAATATTAGCTTTTGAGAACGATGAATCAAATTTTATAATGACTTTGTCACCTTTACGATAGATTTCTTTGTCTGATCTTTCGGGGCTGGGAAAAAACTCCCCTAAAATGAATACATCCCTCGACCGATTTTGAGAAAAAATGGTCGAGGGATGTTTCTTTTTTAAAGACAAAATGAGCCCCACCGGCTATAATTGAAGTACCAACAGC
>NZ_BAAGIQ010000204.1:0-1068 GCF_054658175.1 Alkalibacterium sp. s-m-28 | reverse complement strand
GGACTGCCTTTTGAGCCTACCCATATCCGATTCCTCTGTCTGCATGAAACCTGTGCAGACAAGAATGGAGTTCGTAGGAAGCCCCCACTTCAAAATCCGGAGGATTTAAGTGGTGGGTAGTTCACATTTTTTCCTGCATACCACTCAATCACCTTCCAAACAACCGGATGAAAGAAACGCATTGGTTTTGTTACAATTTTTGGAGGATGAATTTGGCCGGCTACCAGTAGATACGTGTGCTTCTGCTCTGGAAATAAAACAGCATGATGCGTTGCGATAACGGAGCCATAGGATAATCCGCAAATAAGTGAAGGGGTCTGGGAGTCGATCCGCTCATTTAACTCTCGAGCAGCCCTTTCAAATGAAAAAGAATCGCCTTCAAATCCAATACTTAAAGCATCGATTGTTATCGTCCGATATGAATCAGGCAAATAGTGAATCACTTCGTCCCAATTATCCGTATCATGTGCTAATCCCTGTAAAAAATAGACTGTTTTACTCATAAACCATCTGCTCCCCTTCCAAATATTCCCTCAATTATGAGTCATTCATAATGAGTAAGCAAAAAGATTTCCCTTTGGAATTAGTCCGCTCCATTGCTTCTAAAATAACCCGCTTATCAAATTTAGTCAACCCGTTTGTAACGTCTATTTAATATGTTAGATAGCCTTTCAAAATGAATTAAACAATGGAGTTAGACTCATTATTCATCGTTCCTTTTCTCTACAATGATTATCATAATCTTCCGGGATAAATTTTCATCAATAATTTAACCATAATTCCAGATCCTTCAATACAAACAGCTGATTCAATCAATACCACTTTACCATGTGACTGTTAAACTATATGTAGCAGTCACAACCTCGATGCCAATCTTAAGTCCAAAATTATATGCCATAGAATTTCACCTCCTTTTGGGCATGAAAAAAGACACCTCATTTGAAGTAAACTGGACCCTATAGAATAGACACGGATAAAAAACCCTTATTCGTTCTCTATTTTATAGGGTTCTTTATTGTATAATGAACCCAACTATATGAGTTCAAAGGAGAGCGTTGACATGGGAAG
>NZ_BAAGIQ010000203.1:0-1136 GCF_054658175.1 Alkalibacterium sp. s-m-28 | reverse complement strand
TATTTTACCTTTGCTGGAGACATTTGACAAGAAAAAAAGCAATGTGATCCAGCAGTGTATTCACGTCTGCTGGATCACATTGCCTTTTTTCGCCTCTTTTTTATCGGTATAGAATGCTTTTCTACAATGAGAGAGTACCAAAATCTCGTACTCGCTCATCACTTCGTCCGATTGGTTCCTTTATACCAAAAGATGAGAGAGTACCAAAATCTAATAGCAACGCTTCGTGTTCATTAGAAAATTCCTTTATACCAAAAGATGAGAGAGTACCAAAATATGTATCACCAAAATCATAAGAATAATAGAATTCCTTTATACCAAAAGATGAGAGAGTACCAAAATTGACCCAGTTACAGATAGAACCCCTTTTGGATTCCTTTATACCAAAAGATGAGAGAGTACCAAAATCAGGTGGAAGGGACATATATCCCATAATATATTCCTTTATACCAAAAGATGAGAGAGTACCAAAATAAGCCGATTGAGCGTTTCATAAAACCTGTAATTCCTTTATACCAAAAGATGAGAGAGTACCAAAATAACACGGAACCTCATCGGCAGAACCGTTAAATTCCTTTATACCAAAAGATGAGAGAGTACCAAAATGAATGGATTAAGCTGCGCATACTGGCATAGATTCCTTTATACCAAAAGATGAGAGAGTACCAAAATCATAGATGGGGACATTGTATTTGATCCGTTATTCCTTTATACCAAAAGATGAGAGAGTACCAAAATCACCGGATTAAACATCAGATAAATTTGTTTATTCCTTTATACCAAAAGATGAGAGAGTACCAAAATTCGGGAGTAAGAAGGATCCTGGCGCATTTAATTCCTTTATACCAAAAGATGAGAGAGTACCAAAATGAACTCTTCGAAATTGATTTCTACAGTTGTATTCCTTTATACCAAAAGATGAGAGAGTACCAAAATACGAATGAGGCCCGGCTTTCAATTCGGCTTATTCCTTTATACCAAAAGATGAGAGAGTACCAAAATACAATTAAACTCAAGTTTCGCACCCTAATAAATGCTTCACAATCCTATCGGATTAACCCTCACCAAAGAAATTACGCAGCAATTTGTTCTTGGTTTGACTGATTTCCAATCAAAATTTCTTTGAATGCCGCCGG
>NZ_BAAGIQ010000202.1:0-1164 GCF_054658175.1 Alkalibacterium sp. s-m-28 | reverse complement strand
GGGGGCACTGGAGAAAATCAAAACCCGGGAAGGGTTCGAGATTTTCAAATGTAAAAAGAAAGCCTGCCCGTACTACCAACAGCGAATGCGTGAGATCCATAGAGATTCATATCTGAAAGCCACTTATTTAGCAGATTCTCAAGGATTGAAACTGCATTATATTTATCGAGATTTCCAAAAAGAATTTCAGCCGCTGGCTAAAGAGACTCCGGTCAAACCAACTGTCGATTTATCTCGTATTCACAAATCACAACACGTGGTTTCTTTAGCGATGACGTACCACATTAATTATGCACTCTCTGCTCGGAAAACCGCAGCAATTTTATATGATGTTCATCAAGTCAAGGTATCTCATCAAACCATTTTAAATTGGGCTGAAGTGATCTCCTTATGGGTTAAGCCGTTTACGGAGAATTATCCTTACCAGTTATCTGATCAATTTTGTGGAGACGAAACCTATATCCGTATCGGCGGAAAATGGCACTACCTGCTTTTCTTTTTTGACGCTGTGAATAAGATTATCCTGTCTGATCACATTTCTGCTCACAGAGATACAGAAGCGGCGATTGAAGCCTTGCGTGAAGCCCTTATCAAAATCAATCATCCCGAAGAACGGGATGACATCAACTTTATCGTTGACGGTAATCCGATTTATTTACTGGCTCAACAATATTTTGCCAAACATGACGTGCCCTTTGATGTGACTCAAGTGATTGGTTTAACGAATGGAGACGACGTCTCCAGAGAATACCGCTGGCTGAAACAAACCATTGAACGATTAAATCGGTCATTTAAATCCGATTATCGTGTGACGACAGGGTTTAAAAGTCTAAACGGTGCAGAAGTACGTGTTACTTTGTTTACGACCTTTTATAACTTCTTACGCCCACATGAGGCATTGGATTATCACGTGCCCGTACCAATCCCAGAAGTCCAAAAGCAACCACATATGCCAGCGAAATGGCTGAAAATCATTGAGCTCGCACAGACGTATGTGCAAAGTGTCGCCTGATTTGGCACCTGATCCCGAAGTGGTCTACATCAGCACGAAAAAGAACATGAGCATTTGGCAAAGCGAACCCTTGACAAACCGAACTTTTGAATGGTTTAAACTGGTTAAATTCAAGGGTGTATTTGTCATGCCTTTGATTTGTCTACCGTCAC
>NZ_BAAGIQ010000201.1:0-1167 GCF_054658175.1 Alkalibacterium sp. s-m-28 | reverse complement strand
ACATACTCAAAAAATATTCGAATATATCACAGGGCTTTCGAGTTCGCCAAAGCGAACCCTCATCCCTGCCGAGCTATCATCCCACGATTGAAACCGTGGGTTTTCTCGCTCGGAAAACTGATAAAATAATCGACACTAAGTCTCAACTACTATTCTAGTCCTCTTCAGGCAATCTTATCAGATTCGTCCCATTATCATCCTGATTGACCAGTCCCTTTTTCATCAGCCTGCCGACAGCACGTTTGAACTGGCCTTTGCTGATACCGAACTGCTGTTTTATAACTTCCGGATCTGTTTTATTATGGAAAGGAATAGAATGGTCTTCTGAACGCTTGAGCACTTCCAGGAGCATCAATGCATCTTCTTCCATCACTTCATGTGCTCTAGGTTTTAATGAGGTATACAGTACCCCGTCTTCTCTCAGACCGATAACTCTTCCTGAAATAGTTTCTCCCAGTTTCGGTTCCTGCTCCCGTTCACTCGGATGCACAAACAGAATGTGCTTATCTTCAGTGATCGCATACGTCCCGCTTTTCTTCAAGTGAAAAACAATGCCGCTTACATTATTGTTATGCATGTCTTTCGTGCCTTCTACGTAGTCTTCAAAGAACGCCTCTTCATCTGCTGGTTTCCCCCAGATACGGTCTTTAGAGTCTGTTGTAACAGTCAAATAAAGCCTGTTTCCTTCTTTAGGCCACAGCCTCCCTTCAACTGGCAAGTCATCCATTGAGACGACTACATCCTTTTCTTCCCATCCTATATTCACAAATACGCCAAGTTTGCGATTGACTTTAACGACCTCTCCCCATCCGTATACACCTGGTCGGATAGTTGGGAAATGAGTGGTAAAAACCAGCTGATCATTTTTGTCTGAATAGACAAACCCTTTCAATACATCTCCGATATCAGCACTGTCATCGGACAACACTTTATATGTGATTCCGTCTTTTTGTACAAAAAGCTGATCATTATGCTTATCTGTGACTATAGCGGTTATTTCTTTAGCTAAATTATTATTCATGTTTATCTCCTTTATTTCAGTGTGAACTACCCACCACTTAAATCCTCCGGATTTTGAAGTGGGGGCTTCCTACGAACTCCATTCTTGTCTGCACAGGTTTCATGCAGACAGAGGAATCGGATATGGGTAGGCTCAAAAGGCAGTCC
>NZ_BAAGIQ010000200.1:0-1258 GCF_054658175.1 Alkalibacterium sp. s-m-28 | reverse complement strand
GAATGTTTGTTGGTAACTACATTTTACCAAAGAGAGGTGTCTTTTTCTGTACTTTTAAGTTCAATATTCTAACTGATCTTTACGGTAAAAGGATAGAACGTCGTTCTTAGGGGTGCGAAACTTGAGATAATAATTATATAACTCCATTATCAGACTATGAAAATTGGCTACAAACCATTGGGAACAATCCAACTAGTATTAGCACACGTCGACAAAGAATCAGGGTATTTATCAAGTTTCTAGAGCAAAATGACTGTTTCTCTCTAAATAAAATAAATTATGATATTATTTTGAGTTTTATGTCTTACTTGTTAAATCATTACTCAATTCAAGGCCGTTCAAATATACTCTATACTTTAAAACATTTCCTTACATGCCCGATCATTTACAAACAACTTTCCATTGAACCTCTATTAATTCTTAAGAATATTAAGACCCCAAAACATAATCGTCTTCCCTCTACCTATACACCACAAGAAATTCATTCTGTATTGAACAGCGTAGATCGTGATACTAAATGGGGAAAGACCATTTATTTAATGATGATGTTCGCTAGTGTATACGGTCTTAGGGTTAGTGACATAAGAGATTTACAACTATCCTCAATAAACTGGCAAGATAAAATACTGTCACTTTCACAACAAAAAACTCAAACACCGTTAAATCTGCCTCTTATTTATGAAATTGAACTAGCCTTACTTGATTATATAAAAAATGTTAGACCTTCAATTGTTTCTCCGAATTTATTTATACGATTCAGAGCACCTCACACACCTTATTCTAAGAATAATCATTTTTCTAGACATGTAGCAAAATATTTTAATCTAGCTAATATAAATATAGATGACAAACATTGTGGGCTTCATTCAATGCGGCATAGTTTGGCAACAGAGTTGTCGAATCAGACGATTCCCATTACTGAAGTTAAAAATATATTAGGTCATACATCCATTCAATCTACTAAACAATATATTTGGTCAAATATTGATCAGCTAAAGAAAGCAGCGGTAACTCCCAATAATCTATGAAAAATTATGTTTCCCAAATTTCTCGTTGCTCGTATGATGATTTCTGTCGATGAAGGTAATATAATCCAATCCTTGTCTGGATTAAACAGCTTTATAACAGATTCAGTAAAGCAACGAGAAGTATAAGAAGGCATGTTTAAAAAACTTCGTTTTTTTGAAGTTTTTCGAGATATGTAAAATCACTTCTACAGTATTAGTCCGTGTACTGTAGAACACTGTTCCCGAAAGAT
>NZ_BAAGIQ010000199.1:0-1293 GCF_054658175.1 Alkalibacterium sp. s-m-28 | reverse complement strand
CGCATATGGGCGTTTCATTTGCATGGCTATTTTTAAACATAATTGCTAAAAATGAGGAATTAACGAATACAGGTTTTCTAATTACATGCAATAGTGGATATTTAGTGTAAAAAGGGTAAATTCAAAACTGAACAGATATAACTTGTGCTCTACTTCCTTATCCCGGTATGTTATCTTAAAGATATAAAGATTTTAGGAGGAAAACACATGATCAATACGGTAGTTTTTGATATGGGTAATGTTCTGATTCGTTACGCGCCCACAGAATTCATTAAATCGTTTACTGAAGACGAAACGTCTCAGCAGCTCCTGCTCGATGCCATTTTTCTGTCGGATGAATGGTTGGATTACGATAGAGGGACCATTACAAAAGAAAAACTTATCGCGACTGCACAGGATCGGGTCCCCGAAGACTTGAAGCCATCTATTCCCCGTCTGATGGATACATGGTTCGAAAACATGATGCCGATTGCCGGGATGGAAGAAATCCTACATAAACTGAAAACTAACGGGTATCAGCTCTTACTGCTATCCAATGTGTCTCAGGACTTCCATCAGTTCAAAGATGTCATCCCAGGCATTGAATTATTTGACGGACTCTTCCTGTCCTTTGACTGGAAATGCATCAAGCCAGATACGGAAATTTATGAACAATTCTTTGCTCATTTTGATCTCGATCCAGCCAGCTGTTTCTTCATCGACGATTTAGCGATGAATATTGAAGGCGCAGCAAAGTTAGGAATGGACGGTCATGTCTTTGACGGAG
This sequence comes from Alkalibacterium sp. s-m-28, assembly GCF_054658175.1. Taxonomy (NCBI): domain Bacteria; kingdom Bacillati; phylum Bacillota; class Bacilli; order Lactobacillales; family Carnobacteriaceae; genus Alkalibacterium; species Alkalibacterium sp. s-m-28. Next base: position 527 of record NZ_BAAGIQ010000199.1, on the reverse strand, counting down.
ACCTTACAAAACTGGGAGACTCATTAAGAAAAGCGGGTATTCGCCTGTCCTGAATCAAAATAAGATCAGCATGGTATCATTTATGAGCCGGCTGGTCTTTTTAATGTAGACTAGTTCGGCTTACCTATCTGCCAATGGGTCAAATATAGATATATAATCTATTGGGCTTGTTTTATTTAAGGCGAATGTACCATATAGTCATATTTGATCCATTCGTCCATTATAATAAGACATGAATGGATCAAATAACGGTTTATGGCCCATTGATACGATCTTTTCTCTAGTAGAGAGCTGGGACAATTCCAATTTAATATGTGGGGCCCACATATTTCCATCTTTTCTCTTGATTTATATAACGAAAATGACTGCTTTCTTCATAAAAAACCCCTCATATTCTATACAGTAATTACCAATTTTTTTGTTTTTTCGTGTTGTTTTAATGCAACTATCGTTGCTCTATCAATTAAAATACAAAAAGGCACCTCTTCCCCCCTTAATCTGATAAAATGAAGTTCACTAAAAACAAA
>NZ_BAAGIQ010000198.1:0-1293 GCF_054658175.1 Alkalibacterium sp. s-m-28 | reverse complement strand
TTATTTAACGGAAGTCTGGGAATTTCAGATTTTGCAAAAGGCGTGCGCGTTCCGCTTTTCTCACAGTTCGCGCAGGCATATGTTTTCTGGAAATGTCTGTGGTTTTCAACTCTCGCCGGGATAAATTTAACTTCCTGACGGATGAGTTGTGTGCTGATTTCTTTCATTCCTTCTTTACATGTTGGACACGTACAAGACTCAATTTCATGAATGTGGTCAACAGTAGGAAGAGAAGACAACTGCTTGTCTTTTAACCCTTTACGTTTTTTGCGACGGTTAACGGTTGTGACTATAACTTCTTCTTCGTCGCTTTGGTCACCAGTCTGCTCTGGTTCGCTAAAAAGGAGATCGTTGAAGAGGTTGCCCTGGTTTGGATCACCGTTCAACGTTTCCTTCTTTGGGCCGTATAATTTCTGAGTTAAAAATTCGATTTGTTCTTTCTGTAGGGAAAGCTCATCATCTTTCTGAGCGATAAGGGTCTTCAGTTGTTTGTTTTCTTCTAGTAGCTGGTCCAACTTTTCAATAATCACTTCAAACTGTTTGTCGCTCTTGATAGACATGCCTGCTTCTCCTCACATAAATAATACTTAAATTTTACACTAATCAGGAAAAGAAAACGAGAGAGCCATTGATTTTTTTATCAATTTCTCTCTCGTTTTTTAGGCTATACTCCCTTTAACCGCAGGTTTTATAGAAACTTTTTGGTTAACAGATAGTCCTTCAAGCAGCCAACGCAGCTGTTGTGCACTTAATTGTTGAATCTCGTTCTGGTTACGCGGCCAATTCAATTTCCCATTCTCTAAACGCTTATATAAGAGAAGGAAGCCGTCGCCTTCCCAATAAAGAGCTTTGAACCGATCCTTCTTTCCACCACAGAATAGAAAGAGAGCGTCGTTATAAACATCCACATCATATTCTTCAGTGATCGTCGCAGCTAATCCGTCAATTTGACGGCGCATATCCGTTTTTCCACACACAATAAAAATATTCTCTACTTGAGTAAAGTCAACGAGTTTCATTTAATGACAACTCCGCGAGGAGAACTCTCAAGGTCGAGGGTTTGATTCCCTCATAAACTAGTAGCTCTGCCTGACTATTTTTTAAATGGGCCACTAATTTCTGTGACTGGTGCTTTGTAATGCGTTGACGCTTAGTGTTATCGTCATGCAGGGTCACCGGTATGATAGATTGTTTATTCTTTTCCAAATTGAAAAACCTCCTGTGTACTTATGATATCTTAAGTTTAACAGGAGGTCGCGAGGACTCGAAGGTACCTAGCTATTCATCGCTTAC
>NZ_BAAGIQ010000197.1:0-1373 GCF_054658175.1 Alkalibacterium sp. s-m-28 | reverse complement strand
TAATAAGAAAAGGTCTTGAGAAATAACTTCAAGCTATCGCTTGACCGAAATTCATCTCCCACTTTCACTGGTGCTTCGTACCCATACGTTTAGAAGTGGGAGACTTCTTTCGGAATTACGTTAAAAATGGAAAGGAGAAAATTATGGGCTTAAAACATGCATTGCTTGTTCTTGCTGCACCGGTTCTCCTGCTAACTGCGTGTGATGATGAAGGCGATGTGGAGAATGGAACCACTGAAGTTGGTGTCACAGATGGTACCTTTGAAGACGGCACTTAAGAACTGGTCGAAGCAAACTATGATGAGAACGGCTGGTGGGCTGAATTCACTATCGATGATGAAGATGGTGAAATCGTCACATCTAATTACAATGAGCAGGGTACAGCTAAGACTGAGGATGAGAGTTATCAAGAGGCAATGGCTGATCAGGCAGGTATTAGGCCTCAGGAATACATGGATGCTTTAAACGGACAGCCTTTTGAAACAGAGGATGCCGGACAAGTTGATACTGTATCGGGAGCTACTTCCTCATCGGAGAAATTTCAGGAATATGCCGCCATGCATCTGAATGCAGCTGAAAATGGAGAAATCGATACCTTAGAAGTAGATAACGAAGTTGATTAAGTAATAAAAGCATAGAAACATGCTTTTTTCAGAAGGATACACATGAACGCTGGACAATTTGGACGGATAACCGTCCTCTCTTTTTTTTTGCTACCCCGTCATTTTATTTGTTCTGAGACTGTCAGGCAAACGGACGTTGTTAAAAATGAATGCTTTTGACTTTATCATTACCGTTTCTTTAGGAACGGTGTTTGGTAATATACTCATCAATCAGGATGAAGTATTATGGGAAGGTCTTTATATCTTCTGACTACTTTTATTCTTTCAGTTTCTTTCAAGCTATTTGTCTTCAAGATCGCCATTTTTCAGCCGAATACTGAAAGCTCATCCATCTTTACTTTTTTATGATGGGAAATATTACGAGGATAAGATGAATAAGGAACGCATTCCAAAATCTGAAGTGCTTCAGGCAATCAGAGAACAAGGGATTGGAAAGGTTGAAGAAGTAGCTGCAGTGATTCTTGAAACAGACGGGACAATATCTGTTTTACCTAAGAAGAATAATGAACTGAGAGATTTGAATACATTAGTCGATATGGACGAAAGTCAGGATGACCAGAAAAATGATATAGAATGATTCTGGTTCTGACGAGGAAATATAATCTCAAAGAAATAAATAGTAGCACTAGTGTTGCATTAAAAATTTAACTGTTTCATGACATAAAAAAGTCCTTTATAATGGGGTTGGATGACTTATCCAAGACCAAAACAAAGGACTTACAACATGGATAAGTATAAAACAAAAATGAC
>NZ_BAAGIQ010000196.1:0-1436 GCF_054658175.1 Alkalibacterium sp. s-m-28 | reverse complement strand
TTAGTTTCACTAAACCAACTGGCAGAGTCTGCTTACTTAAGATATTGAACCGCCGTATACGGAACCGTACGTACGGTGGTGTGAGAGGACGGTAAATAAATTAATTATTTACCCCCTACTCGATTGTTTTTATACAAAAAAATGACAATAGAAAAAAAACATATCACAAAGGCACTTAACGTTAATCCGTCTCGATATATTACATACAACACGAGATTAAAAATCGTTGCTATTACTAACAAGATAAGGACATTTACATTTATATTTTTGGTCATTTTAATTCAATCCTTTAAATAAGAGTATCATATGGGTGAATTTTATCAGTAATACGAACTGGATTAAAAATCAAAATAAGGAGATTGATTTTCTTACTGCGAATATAGCTGCTATTCATTTTAATTAAATAGACCTGTACAAAACAATTATTAATTACAAAGCACAAGTCTGTTAAAGAAATTTGTTAATATTGTATAATTTTACATAGATGGTTCTTGATTAGAAGGTAAATGCACGACACCTGGTCCGGCACCGCCACCACCACTAGTTGATCCTGAAGGTCTTGATCTGACAGAAAATGCATCAATTTTAGTCATGTCTACTATAACGCCGTTTCCCCTGTTGTGAGAAGTCATTCTATTTCTTAATAAAGCAACATGGGTTGAAAAGTACAAAGCAGTAGTCGATGTTAGGGGTGCTAGAGGGGAAACTTAATTGTTAAAAGCCCTAAAGCTCCTGCCCTACCAATTTGCAATAGACCTAAATCGCTTACTGTTTGAGTGGTTTGCGCATTAGTGAAAAAGGTTCTAGTCCCCCACCAGTACCTCTCTACATTGTATCCACGGCTAGCAAAAGTATTAGTGCTAGTTGTAGAAAATTCCGGTTGTTCTTCTAGATATATACCAGGTCTATTTATATTCGAATCAGTCTGTATAGTAGCCTGAATATTTTGAGGTTGCAACTCTAAAAAGCTATCTTCTAATTTCTCTAAATTATATTTTTCATATAGTTGAGTGGGGATACCAGAATGTAACTCCCAAAACCCATCTTCATTCACAATGACATAGGGTTCAACATCCTCTATGAATTGATCGAGTTCAAAGGAACTAACTTCTTGAGTTTGCTCTTCGTTAATACTTTCTTCTGACGCCACGGCTGTTAATGTAGGAAATATCCCACCAGATAAAACTAAAACTGAACTAGTACTAATAATTAATTTTTTTAGAGAAAATGACATAAATGAGCCAATTTCATAATTATTTGTCGTGTTTAACACCTGATAAATCAACTTTTTTAAAACATAGAAAAAAGGCCCCCCCCATATGGTACAATTAGGTTGTCGACTAAGACACGTACTCCAGGAGGGATTCCTTATGTCCATTATACAACAACCCACTTTATTTGACATTGATTTTTTAGAAAAACTTGACGTTCAGGAG
>NZ_BAAGIQ010000195.1:0-1440 GCF_054658175.1 Alkalibacterium sp. s-m-28 | reverse complement strand
TGTTGGTAGTGGTACTCACATTTTACCAAAGAGAGCTGTCTTTTTCTTTACCTTTAAGCTGATTAATCTAAATAATCCTTATAATGTAAAGGATAGAACGGAGTTCTTAGGGGTGCGAAACTTGAGTTATAAAGCTGTTTAATCCAGACAAGGATTGGATTATATTACCTTCATCGACAGAAATCATCATACGAGCAACGAGAAATTTGGGAAACATAATTTTTCATAGATTATTGGGAGTTACCTTTTCAGACTGCAAAACCCAGTAGCCTTTATCGAGGCCAATACGGGTGACATTTCCGTAAGTTTCTTCCATGACTTTCTTCGCGCTCGGTGCGCCCTGCTTCTTCTGAATAACGATGATCAGTACCCCGTTGTCCGCTAGATGTTTCTTGGCATCCGTGATGATCTGATGCACCGTCTGTTTTCCCGCACGAATCGGCGGATTGGAAATGACAGCGCCATAGGTCTGTTTCTCGACTTGCTCATATATGGAAGAAAGAAAAATAGAGACATTGGAAACCCCGTTCAGTTCGGCATTCTTCTTAGCCAGCTCGAGGGCCCGTTCGTTTACGTCGATCATATCGATGTGAAGAGACGGATTCGCCTTGGCTAAAGACAGCCCGACAGGCCCGTACCCACATCCGACATCCAGGACCTCCCCCGTGGAAAATGCCCGCTCGTCAATTGCTTCGATCATAACCTTAGACCCGAAGTCCACACGGTCTCTCGAAAAGACTCCAGCATCTGTCGTGAAGGTCATCTGCTGTCCCTTAAGTCTGGCTTCAATTTTCTTTTCGTTTTTATCAGCACTCGGCTTCGATGTAAAATAATGATCAGTCATCTGATACTCCTCTTTTGCTTTGTAGTCAGTGTGCTTTAAGTATACTATTCAACCGGCCGGACTACAATCCTTGTTCATTTTAGACTAGTTTTCTCCCTCTGACTGATATAGGTAAACTTTAATAATATTGATTATTGCTATACTTCATCTAGAAGGCAGCCTACTTACAGTTTAGCTCCCTGTTAAACCTTGGAACTCCAGCGACAAGGTTTCTAGTTACAGATTAGTCTGAAACGCGATCGCGTTTCTTCTACTAGAGTCTGTCTAACGGAAGAACTGGATTGATTATTGATCCGAACTGTCGCTAGATGTCTTCTAACAGCACCTTTAGAGAATTTTAAAAGCTGAACTTCCGCTAGAAGCGTTTTAACGACATAATCGACTAATGAAAGCTAACGAACTACAATTATAGACGGAATAGAGCGCGTCACCATCAAGAGTCAGTCGTTTCATCGATACAGAACTGCTCAAAATCGAGTAGGGGGTAAATAATTAATTTATTTACCGTCCTCTCACACCACCGTACGTACGGTTCCGTATACGGCGGTTCAATATCTTAAGTAAGCAGACTCTGCCAGTTGGTTTAGTGAAACTAA
>NZ_BAAGIQ010000194.1:0-1452 GCF_054658175.1 Alkalibacterium sp. s-m-28 | reverse complement strand
CAGTGTACTTGAACTGTTGCGAAAAGCATTAAAATCAGAAGGGCTGTTTTGAGCTTCGCTCAATAGGCATTCATCTCCCACCTACGCTTCGCTTAGAGGTGGGAGTCTTCTGTCAAATGGTGATAAATTGATTCAAAATTTAAGTGATATGAGTTGATATTAAATTAGAGTAGAGTTAGAATGACCTCAAGCTTTATCACAATCTTTTTCCTCAGCTGCTCCTCACATAATAACTGTATTGGATATTAATAAATATAACACATTCGTGATTGTTTATTTGAAGTGAAAAGTACTCGATACTAAGAGGTCACTTAATTATCCCTGCTTGTTCCCTCCGAAGTTTCTTTTCATTTCCTTTCCTTTTCATTGTTAATAGTTTGCCTAAACCAGCTATTATATCTTCGTACCCCCATACATTACATGAAAGATATGCATGCCCTTGTTTACTGGCAGAACTCTTCTTCCATGCAAGGGCACACTTTCTCTCGAGTTTTTCAAGCTCAACTTACTGTTCGGTCTAACTTCTGCGGAGCTTATTTGTCTTTCATTTTCATCTGCCAGGTCTTATACTGAATAGAAGATGATTTGAAAAGGAGAATGAACAACATCATGCTGGATCGAATAAAAGGTAAACTGGTCGTATCATGTCAGGCTTTAGAGGATGAACCTCTCCACAGCTCTTTTATTATGAGTAAAATGGCAAAAGCAGCTGAAGTTGGAGGAGCTGCTGGGTTAAGAGCTAATTCTAAAGAGGATATTTTAAGTATAAAAGAAGAATCTGATTTGCCTATCATAGGGATAGTCAAACGAGACTATCCTGATTCTAAGATTTATATTACTCCAACGATGAAAGAAGTCGATGAACTCATGGAGGCTGGGTGTGACATGATTGCCCTGGATGCTACTAGTCAAAAGAGGCCGAATGGTGAGATGCTTGAGGACTTTGTTCAAACTATACGGAAAACCTATCCAAATATTCTGTTAATGGCAGATACCTCGACACTAAAGGAGGGGATAGAGGCTGAGAGACTCGGATTTGATGTGGTATCTACCACTCTTGTCGGCTACACTGACTACACCAAAGATGCCGATATATATTCAAATGACTTTGAGCTGCTCAATCGATACCTCTCAGAGATTTCGGTGCCAGTAATAGCAGAAGGAAAAGTCGATACGCCTGAAAAAGCTAAGGCCTGTCTGGAATTGGGCGCCTTCTCAGTAGTTGTAGGAAGTGCCATAACCCGTCCCCAGCTGATTACCGAGCGATTTGTAAAAGAGATGAGATAAATAAAAAACAGCACTTATAGTGCATACAACTTAATTATCTCAAGTTTTGCAGTTGAATATCCAGGTTTAACCCTTGCGGTTATTGAAACTTCTTATAAATAATTATCAAAAAACACACAAAAAGACACCTCTCTTTGGTAAAATGTAGTCACCATAACAACATTC
>NZ_BAAGIQ010000193.1:0-1465 GCF_054658175.1 Alkalibacterium sp. s-m-28 | reverse complement strand
AAAGCAATTGCTGCCGGCGTGCTCGGTGATGCTGAAGCGGTCAATTATCGCCCGCTTTCTGCTCAGGAGAGATTTACAGCTGTTCAGACTGGTGAAGTAGATGTCCTTCTGAGAAACACGACCTGGACTGCAAGCCGAGATACAGAAGTCGGATTGAACTTTGCTCCGGTAACGTTCTATGACGGGCAGGGCATGATGGTGGGAGCTGATTCTGGCGTCTCCTCATTGGAAGATCTGGAAGGAATGATCATTGGGGTCGAGACGGGCACAACAACAGAACTTAACCTTGCGGATCAGATGGAAGCTTTGGGAGTCAGCTACGAGACACAGACTTTTGATGACCGAGATGCCCTTATTGCTGCATATGAATCCGGATCTGTCGATGCATGGACAACTGACCGCTCAGGACTTGTATCAGCCTTTGCTGTACTGGATGATCCGGATGCACATGTCATCCTGGAAGATACGCTGTCTAAAGAACCACTGGCTCCAGCAGTACTGCACGGGGACGACCAGTGGAATGATGTGGTCAGCTGGATCGTATTCGCACTGATACAGGCTGAGGAATTCGGGATCACTCAGGATAATGTAGATGATTTCCTTGACAGTGACAACCCTGACATCAGACGTCTCTTAGGTGTAGAGGACGATATAGGCGGCTTTCTGGGGCTGGAAAGTGACTTTGCTTATCAGGCTATCCTGCAAGTAGGAAACTATGGGGAAATTTATGATCGCCACCTTGGACCGGATACACAATTTGATTTACCTCGAGGCATGAATGGATTGTATCAGGACGGCGGACTGCACTACTCCATGCCGTTTAGATAAATCACACTTGTTGTGACGTGACAGATAAGAAAGTACAGAAAAGTAAAAAGACATGAGAAAGACAAGAGGCCTGCTGACCTGCACAATAGCGGGCCTCTTTCAAATGGTAACTGGTGAGCGGTTTGCAGGACTTGAGTCCAAAGGAGTGAAAAACATGACACCAACAGAGAAAAATAGAAAAACACCGATTTGGAGAAACAGAAAGGTCGTACCTGTCATCCTGCAGATCATCTTCCTTGCCATCATTGGTCTGCTGCTTTGGATTCTTATTCAGAATACGATGACGGGTCTGAGGCGAATCGGTATGTCATTCGGCTTTGATTTTTTAAATGCAAGAGCCGGATTCAATATTAATGAAGCCATGATTGAATACAGTACGAGCGATCCTTATGTAAGAGCCATAATGGTAGGAATCGTCAGTACATTGAGAGTATCCTTTTTCGGTATCGTTCTGGCAACGATTATTGGGGTACTGGTCGGGATTGCAAAAATGTCAGATAACTGGCTGCTGAGCAAGGTAGCTTCTGTTTATATTGATATATTCAGGAATACACCACTGCTGCTTCAATTATTTGTTCTGAACTTTGCTGTATTTCTTCCCCTCCCTAGAATCCAGGAGGCTTTAAGCATAGGACCT
>NZ_BAAGIQ010000192.1:0-1495 GCF_054658175.1 Alkalibacterium sp. s-m-28 | reverse complement strand
ATGGCACTATCCTTAGAAAGGAGGTGATCCAGCCGCACCTTCCGATACGGCTACCTTGTTACGACTTCACCCCAATCATCCAGCCCACCTTCGGCGGCTAGCTCCCTAAAAGGGTTACTCGACCGACTTCGGGTGTTCCAAACTCTCGTGGTGTGACGGGCGGTGTGTACAAGACCCGGGAACGTATTCACCGCGGCGTTCTGATCCGCGATTACTAGCGATTCCGGCTTCATGCAGGCGAGTTGCAGCCTGCAATCCGAACTGAGAATGGCTTTAGGAGATTAGCTGAACCTCGCGGTCTCGCGACTCGTTGTACCATCCATTGTAGCACGTGTGTAGCCCAGATCATAAGGGGCATGATGATTTGACGTCATCCCCGCCTTCCTCCGGTTTATCACCGGCAGTCTCGCTAGAGTGCCCAACTGAATGCTGGCAACTAACAATAAGGGTTGCGCTCGTTACGGGACTTAACCCAACATCTCACGACACGAGCTGACGACAACCATGCACCACCTGTCACTCTGTCCCCGAAGGGAAAGCCCAATCTCTTGGGTGGTCAGAGGATGTCAAGATCTGGTAAGGTTCTTCGCGTTGCTTCGAATTAAACCACATGCTCCACCGCTTGTGCGGGTCCCCGTCAATTCCTTTGAGTTTCAGCCTTGCGGCCGTACTCCCCAGGCGGAGTGCTTAATGCGTTAGCTCCAGCACTGAAGGGCGGAAACCCTCCAACACTTAGCACTCATCGTTTACGGCGTGGACTACCAGGGTATCTAATCCTGTTCGCTCCCCACGCTTTCGAGCCTCAGCGTCAATTACAGACCAGAAAGTCGCCTTCGCCACTGGTGTTCCTCCATATATCTACGCATTTCACCGCTACACATGGAATTCCACTTTCCTCTTCTGCATTCAAGTCTTCCAGTTTCCAATGACCCTCCACGGTTGAGCCGTGGGCTTTCACATCAGACTTAAAAGACCGCCTGCGCTCGCTTTACGCCCAATAAATCCGGACAACGCTTGTCACCTACGTATTACCGCGGCTGCTGGCACGTAGTTAGCCGTGACTTTCTGGTTAGATACCGTCAAGGAGGTGCCAGTTACTACACCTCTTGTTCTTCTCTAACAACAGAGCTTTACGATCCGAAGACCTTCTTCACTCACGCGGTATTGCTCCATCAGGCTTTCGCCCATTGTGGAAGATTCCCTACTGCTGCCTCCCGTAGGAGTCTGGACCGTGTCTCAGTTCCAGTGTGGCCGATCACCCTCTCAGGTCGGCTACGTATCACAGCCTTGGTGAGCCATTACCTCACCAACTAGCTAATACGCCGCGGGGCCATCCATAAGCGATAGCCGAAGCCATCTTTAATGATCTAAGCATGCGCTATGATCACCTATGCGGTATTAGCACCCGTTTCCGGATGTTATCCCCCTCTTATGGGCAGGTTCCCCACGTGTTACTCACCCGTTCGCCACTCATCCACACTCTGCAAGCAGAGTG
>NZ_BAAGIQ010000191.1:0-1517 GCF_054658175.1 Alkalibacterium sp. s-m-28 | reverse complement strand
CATGGAAGCCTCGAGCTTTTTGACTGTCCACAGCAAAAATCTGTGGACAAAATGCACCCTGTTGCGTGTTATAATTGATTCACCACAAAACAAAAAAACAGAACAGGAACTGAGGTTATTTTACCATGAATTCTACAGAAATCTACCAAACAAAACGAAATATATTTACTTATGCGGATAAGTTGACCAAAGGTCTCCCGAAACCAAGAAAGAAATTCTACAGCGATATTTTATTTGGGATGTCTAAATCTCAAAGTACGTTGTTATCAAACATCGCTCGTTCATTGGAGGAGGACATTGATTTGATCTACACCATCAAACGGTTATCCCGCAATGGGTTTGAGAGCGACGATTTGAACCAGGTCCATCAAAACTATTTACATACCGTCAAAACAGCGATCCCGGATGATCCTTTAATCATTGTGGACGAATCCGATATCATTAAGCCGTATGCCGAGAAAATGGAACATTTGTCCCTCGTGCGGGACGGCTCCAAAAGTGTCATTGAAAAAGGGTATACCACCATCAATTTCTCGATGGCTACCCCGAAAACGAAACACCCCATCCCACTCTATAATCATCTCTATTCTTCTCGGGAAGAACTCTTCCAGAGCCAGAATTTCGAAATAGCTAAAGGCTTTAATACCGTCCATTCTTTTCTGGGAGGAAAGAAAGCCACTTTTGTCATGGACCGAGGGTATGACAGTAACGCGATGTTCCAGTATGTGCACAACATCGGTCATTTCTTCGTGACCCGATTGATGGACACGCGGTACCTGCTTCACCGAAATCGACGGATAAAGGTGCCTGACCTAGCGAAACGCCGCAAAGGAAAAATCAATTTCAGAACCGAAATCCAGGGAAAAGAGTATAACCTGAAGGTTAGCCATATAAAGGTCGAACTGCCGGTCTTAAAAGGCACGCCCCTCAATATGATTGTTGTTTATGGCTACGGTGAAAAACCGATGAAGCTGTTAACCAACCATGCCGTCAAAAGCAAGGAGGATGTCCTTCGCATTCTGAAAGGCTACATCACCCGTTGGCGAATTGAAGAGCTGTTCCGCGTCCAAAAAGAAGAATTTCATTTGGAGAAAACCCGAACGATGACGTTAAGCTCGATGCGAATCTTGTATACCATCATGAACTGCATCATTGGTCATTATTCCCTTTCCATCGAAAAAAACACCTGCCACACACAGGTCGTCCTTGCACGTGCCCGCCCCTCCAATGCGTTGGCAAAAATAAAGTTCTATCTTTATCGATTCATCCGAGGGGTCAGCAAGATTCTTTCCTATGATACCGCAGGTATCAAATACTTCCATCGGATTGAACAGCGATCAAGTCAACTGTCTTTGTGGTAAATGGCGAACTTAACTGTTTTTTTAACGCGCTGAAAAGGGCGTTCTATTTGTGTGTCTTCTTACAGTGTTTCAAAGAAATTCATACCAGTGTTCCATTGCCTTCCTCCTACATGCTCGATTTAGAGGCTGCCCTGACGTAAAAAGGGCAAATTCAAA
>NZ_BAAGIQ010000190.1:0-1543 GCF_054658175.1 Alkalibacterium sp. s-m-28 | reverse complement strand
AATTAGAAAACCTGTATTCGTTAATTCCTCATTTTTAGCAATTATGTTTAAAAATAGCCATGCAAATGAAACGCCCATATGCGCGTTTTAAAAAATTATTCAGTTTATTCATTCACAGTAAAGATAACTGATTCGAACGCTTTTCTACTTTATAAAAGTATCTGATACCTACTGTATCAAACGAGAGGATTTTAGAGATACCTCGTATGAACCGATAAAGATAGAACTTTATTTTCTTTCGTTTGTTTGAAGGTCGTGCCCGTGCTAAGACTGTTTGTGTATGGTAGTTACTCTTTTCAATGGCCAACGAATAATGCCCAACAAGACAATTCATCAGTGTATACAGAATGCGTAATGAACTGACCGTCATTGTTCGCGTTTTTTCTAATTGAAACTCTTCCTTTTGAACACGAAAGAGTTCTTCAATTCGCCAGCGAGTAATATAACTTTTCAGAATTCGAAGGACATCGTCCTTCCCATTGATGGAGTGATTCGTTAATAGTTTCATTGGCTTTTCGCCATAGCCATAGACAACAACCATATTAAGAGGGGAATCTTTTAACACAGGCAACTTAACTTTAATATGACTAACCTTTAATTTATATTCATCACCTTGAATTTCCGTCTTAAAGTTGATTTTTCCTTTCCGACGATGCGCTAAGTCAGGGACTTTCACGCGACGATTTCTATGTAGTAAATAACGATTATCCTTTAGTCGCGTAATGAAGTGATGGCCGATATCTTGGACATACTCATATATCGTATTGGTGTCATAACCACGATCCATAACGAAAGTAGCCTTTTTCTTTCCTAAAAACGAAGTGACTGTATTAAAGCCTTTGGCTATTTCAATATTTTGACTGTGAAAATCTTTCTCCTTGGAAGAATACAAATGATTATACAGAGGCAAGGGATGTTTCGTTTTCAGTGTAGCCATTGAAAAATTGATTGTAGGATAGCCTTTCTCTAAAACATTCTTTGACCCATCACGGACTAAAGCTAAATGTTCCATCTTTTCGGCATAAGGTTTAACAATTTCTGATTCATCAACGATAACCAAAGGGTTATCCGGTATAGATGTTCTTAGGCCATTTAAATAATTATGATGGAGCTCTTTCAAGTCATTCTCTTCAGAAGCATTACGAGATAAGCGTTTAATGGTGTACTGCAAGTCAATATTTTCTTCTAACGCTCGTGCAATATCTGATAACAGGGTATTTTGAGCCTTAGACATGCCATATAAAATATCACTGTAAAATTTCTTTCGTGGTTTAGAAAGACCTTCGGTCAGTTTTTCTAAAAAAGTGATTAAACTTCGCTTTGTTTGATAAATTTCTGTAGAATTCATGGTAAAATAACCTCAGTTCCTGTTTTGTTTTTTTGTTTTGTAGTGATTCAATTATAACAGATAACAGGATGAAATTAGTCCACAGATTTAAGCTGTGGACTGCTCAAAAGCCCGAGGATACCATGTTTTCCACATGTGTATACCTCGGGCTTTTGTCACCGTTCAGGAAATCATAAAATTTTGGGTAAATTCAAA
>NZ_BAAGIQ010000189.1:0-1572 GCF_054658175.1 Alkalibacterium sp. s-m-28 | reverse complement strand
CTTAACTTACCTTCCAAATCGACAACATACACCTTTGGAGGCTTATTTGCCATGGAATCCAAAGGTGCAGATGGAATGTCGCTAGACATTCAGCATATTATACGCTTCGGACACTTCTCATTATAGTGGTGTCCGATTTTTATTTGTAGGTACTCAGTTATTCATCGCTTACGAAAGAAAACTGGACTGATTTCAATTTTAAATCTTCCAGTTTCTCTATTGGCTTTGAATCGACAATTGTTTAATGCATAATAAAAGTTAAGAGTATTGCAATCAAAATGTGAGAAGGTTGTACAATAAAAAAAAGGCTTGCCAGCTCCTTAAAAATATCCTACCGTTAATGGTGTCTAATCAATTAATGGTGGGAGGAAATGAAAGGATGCTAGCAATGCCTGAAATCAATCATATCAAAAATTTGAGAAATAACAAATCAATGTCTATCAATGAAATTTCAAAACGTACTGGTTTTTGTTGGACAACTGTGAAGAAGTATGCGGACAGTGATCAGTTACCTAAAGAGAAGATATCCGTTAAAAAAGGGATGATGTATGACGAGAATTGGGGAGAAATTGTCATTGATTGGCTAACAGAAGACTATTCGCTCAAACAGAAATTAAGAAGAAATAATACAAATATATTTAAAGAGTTGAAGGAGTTGGGTTTCACGGGTTCTTATCGAACCGTTTGTAATTTTATTCAGAATGAGTGGAAAGAAAAAATGATCGATGAATCAGATGGGTTTAAAGAAGAATATGAAAGATTGTCTCATCCTCCCGCAGAAGCTCAAGTTGATTTTGGGATTACGGAAGCTGTCGAAGATGGAAAAGTGAAAGATATTCATTGCTTAGTCATGAGTTTTCCATACAGTAACGGAGGACTGGCAGTCCCTTTACCTTCGGAAAACCAAGAATGTTTCCTTGAAGGACTCAAAGTGCTTTTTGAACAGGCAGGATTTGCCCCAAGAAAACTTCGTTTAGATAATCTTTCCGCAGCGGTGGTCAAGGCACGGAGCCGTGGTGAAGAAACTATTTTTACTGATGCCTTTCGTCAATTTTCAATGCATTACGGATTTGAAGCACAAGTTTGTAATCCAAGAAAAGGAAATGAAAAAGGACATGTGGAAAACAAAGTGGGATATGTACGTTATAACTTTTTCACACCATCCCCTGTCATCAAAGATTTAGAACACATACGGACTTTATTATTTGATCAATGTAAAAAAGATCGCCAACGACTTCATTATAAAAAGGAACTAATGATTGCAGACTTGTTGGAAGAAGAAAAGAAATATGGGTTAGCTTTGCCTGACTCTGATTATCCCGTCTTTAAACAATCTACAGTAATCGCTAATAAATATGGTGAAGTACGAATTGATGGTGCGCTTGTTCACGTCCCTAAAAGCTATCACTATGGCAAACTACATTTGATTTTGTATTGGGATAGGAGCTGGGAAAAAACCAGCTCTTAACAAACAAAAAGAACAATGAAAACCGTCGGTTTTAGATGGTCTTCATTGTTCTTTTGTATTTTTTCTGAAGATGTAGAAGTACATCCTCCTTTTCTTCGGAGTTC
>NZ_BAAGIQ010000188.1:0-1595 GCF_054658175.1 Alkalibacterium sp. s-m-28 | reverse complement strand
AATTTCTGGAAAAAGTCATCCCTTGCGCCAGCAATTGACTTTTTTGGAAATTTTAATGAAAACTACTTGTGATAAAAGTAACAACCTATAAAACCTATTTATTCTAAGTTTTATGCAACACTAGTGATATTGCTTATTTACAAGGAATCCCTAAAGAGTTAATTGAGTCAGCGAATATTGATGGCGCGACACCTTTTCAAAAATTCCGCTATATTATATTTCCACTGATTGCACCAGGTTTCACTGTTTCAATGTTCTTGACTCTATCCAACTCATTTAAGATTTATGACCAAAACCTTTCGTTAACAGGGGGCGGCCCGTACAATTCAACCCAAATGGTTGCGATGAACATTGTTGACACGGCTTTTTCAAGTAATCAAATGGCTTATGGGCAATCTAAAGCTGTCATCTTTTTCATCATCGTTGCGGCCTTTTCGCTTTCCCAAGTGTATTTCAGTAAGAGAAGAGAGGTCGATTTATAATGAAGCAAGATAAACGATACCTTATATTAGAAATATTCAGCATCTTACTCGGGTTAATTTGGATATCGCCGTTTTATTTAATGTTGGTTAACAGTATTAAAGCACCAAGAGATATCTTTGCAGGCGTGTTAGCACCGCCTACAGAATTTAATTGGAATAACTACGTTCAGGCCTTTGATGACTTAAATTTTATTCAATCGTTTTTCAACTCTCTCATTATAACAGTAGCGAGTGTAGCGATTATCATACTCTTTTCATCAATGGCTGGTTATGCATTAGCTCGTAATAAGACGTGGGTCAGTAACGCGATTTTACTCTTGTTCGTTGCGGCTATGCTTATCCCATTCCAGTCAGTTATGATTCTTTTAACGTCACTCTTTGGACAAGCTGGTATGTTAAATAGAGTGGGACTTATTTTTATGTATCTAGGCTTTGGCTGTAGCTTGGCCATATTTTTATATCATGGGGCAATGACACGAGTATCTGTTTCCTTAGATGAAGCAGCTATTATTGACGGAGCCAATAAGTTTCAGATTTTCTGGAAGATCGTTTTTCCATTATTAAGTCCTATCTCCGTAACGGTAGCGATTTTAAACGTGATTTGGATTTGGAATGACTATCTCTTGCCCTCACTTGTTTTAAGTAGGCAAAATGAAACCATACCTATTCGAATGTTTTACTTTTTCGGTCAGTATACTAGACAGTGGCATCTGGCTTTAGCAGGTTTAACTATTGCGATCATTCCAGTTATCATCTTTTACTTTAGTGCTCAAAAAAGTATTATTGAAGGGGTAACAGAAGGAGCCGTGAAATAATAGAAAAGGGGGAGTTGGAGAAATGGGAGCGAAACTATATGTAAAGTTATATGAATTATCGAGATTATTGTTAAATTTCTTTCTCTTTAATGTCATTTGGTTCATGCTGACTATTCCTATTTGGATTATAGGGATACAGCTAATGTTAACGGAAGATTTAGAAAACTTATATACTCAAGTTTCGCACCCTTAAGAACTCCGTTCTATCCTTTACATCATAAGGATTATTTAGATTAATCAGCTTAAAAGTAAAGAAAAAGACAGCTCTCTTTGGTAAAATGTGAGTCACAACCAACAT
>NZ_BAAGIQ010000187.1:0-1606 GCF_054658175.1 Alkalibacterium sp. s-m-28 | reverse complement strand
CTATGTGTAAAATAGTTGTCGGAAAGTAAAATAGTAGGGCAAGAAATTAAAGTAGACAAAAAGAAAGAAGACCCTTAATCTAGAGATAACCACAAATCCAGAAAAGAGGTCTTCTTATGAATCAAATTATAGCAGAAATTGCCAGTATATTAAAGGATTCTGAAACATTAATAGACAGTGAAATACGATTAGATCAGTACCTTCCACAAGTCATGTGTGAGTTGGTTTCTAAAGCAATAGAAATGATTGATTTGGAACTAATCCATTCCTATAAAGAACGAGGATACGAAATAGAGAAAACAATGAAACGTACCGTTCAATTCTCTTACGGGGGTGTTGAAATTAGGCGACGACGCATGCGAAAAGAAGGTAAAAAAAGCGTTGTACCGTTAGATGAAGCCATTGGCTTGGAAGAGTATATTCGCTATTCGCCTTTAGTTGAAATGAAAGCCGCTAAGGTTGCCTCCGATGGTGTGTATCGTAAGGCAGCTGACGCCATTAACCTCTTAACTCCGCTTCAGGTAAGCCATACAACGGTTCATAAGATGGTTCAAAAAACAGGCGAGAAAGTTCAAAAATGGACAGATGAAGCTCCGAGTCATATTGAAACACCTCAAAAAGAAAAAAAGAAAGTGCCTGTGTTATTTATTGAAGGAGACGGGTTATTACTAAAAGGAAGAGGCGAAAAAAACCCTGAGCTTCATCGTGTTCAATTTCATGAAGGTGTGACGTACGTAGGAAAACAAAAGCGACCAGTCCTTATCGAATCCCAGGTTTTTGAAAGTACAGTATCTAGTAAAGAAGCCTTTAAACGAGCTGGGCGGTGGTTAGAAGCGACGTATGATATTCGGGAAACGATAGTCGTATCCAACAGTGATGGCGGCAGCGGGTATGAAAAAGATAAATTTGAACAGATTATTGGAAAATGCAAAAAACATGAACACTTTAGAGATCCCTATCACATGAATGAAAAAATAAACCAACGGTTAAGTTTTGATAAGCCTATGATTTTTGAAATGAAAAAAGCTGTGAGTGCCTATGATAAAGAGCGTGTACTTAGCGTATTGGCGACGACAGAGAGTCGAATAGAAGATGAGGAGAAAAGAGCTGATAACATAGAACACCTCCGTCTATTAGGGGCTTATTTAGACCGCAATTGGGAAAGTATTCGTCCATTGAAAATGCGAGACTTACCTGTAAGAAATGGGATAGGTATTTGTGAAAGTAATCATCGTCCCTATAGTTATCGTATGAAACGTCAAGGGCGTGGATTTTCAGCCAAAGGAGCTGGAAACTTAGCTTCAATTATTTCAGCTCGTAAAAACGGAACGCTTTTAGAAGCTTTAAGAGCCGAACTACCTGCATTTGAACAAACCATTGTCCCTGAATTTAAAGGCGCTGTTAGAGCTGTTTTGAAAAAGATTAATCGTCCTTCTGTAGGCGTTAAAATGGGAGAAATAGCTAATTATAGTTCCACATCAAGTCCAATGGGACAACTGAAGAAAATGTTTGGGTAATGAAACACACAGAATGAGCCATTTTAATATTAAAATTGAAGAGTTACCATCTCTAGAAAAAAAGTTTCCGCCAAAGTCTTGACACATAC
>NZ_BAAGIQ010000186.1:0-1718 GCF_054658175.1 Alkalibacterium sp. s-m-28 | reverse complement strand
CAAAAGTCAAGTAATAAGCATAAAAATGTGAAAAAATTTAAAAAAAGAAAATAAGTGGAGGGAAAACTCAAAAGAGAAAACCCTAAATCCACTTATATAGAGCATCTATAGTTTCCTAGGTGTCTCTATACTTTAGAGGAGTGGAAATGATGGAACGTGTAGCTAAGTTAATTAAATTCCCTGTTGACCTTGTAAAAGAAATTGAAACATACCAAAAGGAACATTACATCTCAAGTTTTGCAGGGGCGGTTTATGAGTTGATTCGCAAAGGGTTGAGTAAGTAATGGAATATACTTCAGAAAACCATAGCAAACATTTAAACACAGGGTAGCTAGTGCAAAAATAGGATAATTGAGATTGCAGAAGTCCTCCCTTATCCTAGGTGCTTGCAACCCCTAACCTAAAGGTATAGAGGTTTTATGCACCCAACTATAAGTAATTGAAAGGATAATGAAGGTGGTAATAAAAAGTGAAAGTAACAATTTCAGATATTGCAAAAATGGCAGGAGTAGCCAAAAGTACTGTGTCACGTTATTTAAATGGCGGTTATGTAAGTGAAACAACGAAACTGAAACTAGATAAAATCATTGCGGATACAAAATATGAACCGAATAGTTTTGCCCAAAGTTTAAAGGCGAAAAAAACAAATTTAATAGGAGCCATTATTCCCAGGTTCGATTCCTATGCGACCTCACGAATGTTGATTGGCATAGATGAAAGTTTGAAAGAATTAGGTTATCAAATATTAGTTGCCAATACTAGCCAAAAGCTAGAAAGAGAAATAGAAAATATTTATAGTCTGGCCAATCAAAAAGCTGCTGGTATTATCTTGCTTGCGAAACAAATCACCAAGGAGCATATTGAGGCAGCGAAGGCAGTGGATCTCCCAATTTTAATTGCAGGGCAAGAAGATGAAGAATTTCATTCCCTTGTCTATGGGGATGCTCAATCTGGATATGATATTGGAAAGTATGTGGCAAAGTGTGGTCATACAAACATTTGTTACATTGGGGTAACGGAAGAAGATGTGGCTGTTGGTGTAAAGAGAAAAGAAGGATTTAGAAAAGCGATTGAAGAAGAGGGAATCGAAAATGTTTCCTATTACGAGAGTAGTTTCTCGATTGAAGGCGCTTATACAGTAGCTACATCTATTATCAAAGAAAATCCAGCGACAGTTTATGTATGCGCAACAGATAATATTGCATTAGGGACCATGAAAGCTATTCATCATCATGGACTCAAAATCCCTGAAGATATTTCGGTGACTGGATTTGGTGACTATGATGTGGCCGATATTATCGACCCTAGCTTAACGACAATACACTACCCATATAAAACAGCAGGAGGTACCGCTGCCAACAAAATAGTTCGTATGATTCAAGGGGAAGATGTAGAAAGACTTACGACCATTCCATGTTATTTGGTTGAAAGAAAAAGTGTACGTAGGAGAAAATAGTAATAAAAACCATAACTACCCGGAGAAACCTGATTGGTTCAAATAATTATCTTCGGAGAAACGCTCTCTGATAAAAGAGTCACTTTATTAACGACCTATTTTTTCGTTTTTAACGATGTTATACTGACTTAAAGGGGTAACTCCCAATAATCTATGAAAAATTATGTTTCCCAAATTTCTCGTTGCTCGTATGATGATTTCTGTCGATGAAGGTAATATAATCCAATCATTGTCTGGATTAAACAGCTTTATAACAGATCCA
>NZ_BAAGIQ010000185.1:0-1761 GCF_054658175.1 Alkalibacterium sp. s-m-28 | reverse complement strand
TTTTCTCTTTTGAGTTTTCCCTCCACTTATTTTCTTTTTTTAAATTTTTTCACATTTTTATGCTTATTACTTGACTTTTGGTTTTTGCCTACATAATCAGCGAGAACAGACCAACACTCTGTATCTCACTGAAAAGGCAGGTCTTTCTATGCTAAAACATTTACAGTCACACCAAGAGTACTTGGCTATACAAGAGCGTCTGCGTGGGCTTGTCCCACTTGAAGCACTCAAGGAATACCAAGAGACACTTGACATGTTTCAACACCTTAATTTTGATTCATCGCATGACCACTTGGCTTCCCTTTATTCGACTACCGGTCGACCAGCACTGGCTCAGATTGAACTTTTACGTGCCTGTGTCTTTTGTGCGTACTATGCGATGTCTTGGGAACGATTGATTCATCGGCTTCACCATCGCTCAGTTTATCGATTGATTATTGGGATTGATAAAGAGAATATCCCAACGCTACCCTCTTTTTACGCCATCAGCCGACGGCTTATCCCGTCAGGCGAAAAGACAATGGTCCGTCAGCCGAAAAAACGTAAACCAGTCAACCCATTTAAAAAGAATGAAAAGATGCCTGAATCTAAGAAAAATCGAACGGAAAGAGTAGCTAAACTTGTGCGGAAAGCTGATTTTAATGCGTTCCGACCTGAACGTCATTTACAAAAACTGTTCAAACACGTCAGTGTTGACTCTTCCATCCAAGCGGGTATTTTGGACAATGCGCTCTACATCTCTGGTGATGGCACCTGTGTGCATACGGGTGCTTCCAGCTACGGGAGAAAAACATGTCACTGTCGTCAAAAAGGGATCTTTTCATGTCTCTGTCCCCGTCGCTATTCCGATCCACTTGCTGATTATGGTTGGGATAGCTATAAAGAGCACTATTTTTATGGACATACCGCCTATTTATTATCCACTTACAATCAGGAGTTAGCTTGCGATTTGCCTCTTTACTTAAAGATGGTCAGCGCGAAGCGACATGACAGTGTCACGGCTATGATCAGTTTAGCTGAATTTTGCCAACTCCAGCCGGAACTCACATTCAACGGTTTCCTTTCCGATTCCGCTTCAGATAACTATGAAACCTATCGGTTATTGAAAGAGTGGGACATTCCTGCTTTTATCGCACTGAATGATAGAAAGCAGGGACACTTTAAATATAAACAGTTAGACATTAATAACGAAGGGATTCCCATTTGTGAAGGGGGACTGCCCATGGTATTTGATGGACGCGATTATACCCGTCACCGGAATAAGTTTCGTTGCCCAGCTAAAGCAAGCAAGTGTGTCGCGTGCCCATTGAGAGCCCCTTGTTCTCAGTCCGACTACGGTCGAACCGTTTATACGAAAACGGACGATAACCCACGTTTTTTCACTGAAGTGCCTAGACAGTCAGCTAAATGGCGCTCTGTCATGAAGCAACGAACCAGTATTGAACGCATTAACAAACAGGTTCTGCGAGACTGTGGTGTGGAAAACAGTGGGGTTCGCACACGCGGGCGGATTACGTTCTGGTTGACTATGGCTATGATGGTTATTCACCTTAAAGCACAATACAAACACCTCACAACTCAACCCTAAATTTTTTTAAAAAATCTACACCGTAGGTTTATTTGTGTTGGTCTTTTTTTCTAGACCATCAAACCAAAACCTGTTTGACGAGATAAATCCAATAGTGCTGTAAAAACCAATCAATTGTATGCTCATTTAAGAGCTATTCCCCCAATTATTCCTTGGAGTTTCCTAGTTCACTC
>NZ_BAAGIQ010000184.1:0-1798 GCF_054658175.1 Alkalibacterium sp. s-m-28 | reverse complement strand
ATGGTTAGGGTGTCAAAACCTAACCGGTTTACTACTTTTCCTTGTTAACAGTGCGATTTTGCCCGCTCTTTTGGTATAATAGACGTATCAAAATGCTGACGGAGGGTGCTATCATGTCGTTTAAACCAAATAATAAAAACGAAATGGATTTATTTAATGATTCTTACATTCAGACTTCTGAACGAACAAAAAAATGGATAAAAAATTCATGGGCAGAACCCTTTGCCCAACTAATTTTTCCGGCTATCAATGAAAAGCGCTTTGAAATCCTTTATCACGAAGAGAATGGTCGTCCGAATACACCGATTAACTATATTCTAGGTGCACTTATTCTGAAAGAAATTCTTTCTTTGACGGATGAGGATTTAAAACTTCGTTGCCATACAGACATTGCGATTCATCATGCCCTTCATTCAACCAGCTGGGATGACCAACCCGTTAGCGATCGAACGTTTAGTCGTTTCAGAGAACGGTGTTACCTGTATGAATTAGAAACAGGCATTGATCTGATTCAAGCAGAAATGGAAGCTTTGTCCGATAAACTTATGGAGTATTTCGAAATCAACCCAACGAAAAAGCGAATGGACAGTCTAATGATTGCTTCCAACACGCGAAATCTGTCTCGACTCGAATTACTTTATACGTGTATCGAAAGAGTCGTCCGTAAAATAGAAACACTATATCCCTCTTTTGAATTGAGTGCGTACCAACAGTACCTCGATTCATATCATGAGAATGAGTTTATTTACCATAGTGATCAACCGTATGATGAAAAATTACAAGTCATCCTTTTGGATGCTTTTGGATTGAAAGAAACATTTGAATCCACATTAAAAGAGGACACAGACTTTCATCTTCTTTGTCGTGTCATCAATGATCAAACAACAACAGATGAGGATGGGACTATTTCTCTAAAAAAGGGGAAAGAGATCAGTCCCACAAGTCTTCAAACACCGATTGAACCAGAGGCCACTTATCGTTATAAATCTGGGAAACATCACAAAGGTTATGTCGCAAATATTGTAGAAACGGTTGATGAAAATCTTTCCTTCATCACGCACTATTCTTTTGATGCGAATATACAAAGTGATGTTCATTTTGCCTATGAAGCGATTGAAAAATTGGGTAAACAAGAAGAACCAACAGTTCTTGTATCTGATGGTGCCTATGATTCTGAAGACGCAAGAATCTTGGGTAAAACCAATGGGATTGATCTCGTAACTACCGAATTAAAAGGACGCTCACCGAATCCTGCTTACGCAGGCATTATCATCGATGAAGAAAAGAATATGGTCGAACTTCCCGATGGGTTAAAAGCCCAATCGGTTAGTTATTATGAGAAAACAGACATGTATCGAGCGGTCTTTGATAAAGCGGACTGTTCCTCAGCCTCAGATAACCAAGAAGCCTATGGCATGATGAAAGAACAAAAGAAAACAAACGTCTTAATGATTTCACCAAGGATGATTCAGCGAGCCAATCAAGCAAAACAGATGAAGACGAAAGAATTCCTCAAATATACTTATTTTAGAAACGGAGTAGAAGGCATTCCTTCTGTTCTTCGACGCGCTTACGATATCGACCGAATTCCATTCAGGGGACGAGTGCGTAAAAAACACAGTCTTGGGATAAAAATAATGGCAATAAACGCTAAAAGAGCCATCAAACACCAACACAATCAGGAAAAAGTGATGGCATAAAGAGGAGTCCCTCTTTTATTTTTTAAAACTGTATACTTTTGAGCATTTCAAGTTGATTAAGTGCTTAAAATTATGGGGTTTTGACACCATAATCATAC